>JASDTK010000284.1:0-10434 GCA_041891555.1 Oscillospiraceae bacterium | reverse complement strand
GTAACATCCTTCAGAATGTCTTCGTTTACATACCAAGGTTCAGCCATGAAGGTCATTGCGTCGACCTTTTCGCCAGATGCAAGCTTATTGATGGTATCGGCAAGGAACTGGCCCTGAAGCGGGTTGCACTGGAAGTCCGCGTTGAACTTGCCGGCAACGACTTCGTTGAGTCCGGCCTTGCAGGCGTCAAAGGAAATCAGAATGACATCTTTGCCAACGCCGTAGGAAACGCCGGCAGCGTCCATTGCGTCCTCGGCGCCGAAGGCTTCGTTATCGTTCTGGCAGACAACTACGTTGAACTTACCCTGATAGGATTTGCAGTAGGATTCCATAATCTTCTGGCCGCCGTCCTGAGTGAAGCCGCCGTCCTGAGAATCGAGGATGTTCCAGCCCTCTGCGTCAGCAATCTTCTTGAAGCCGTCGGTACGGCCGATTTGAGCGGAGGAACCCTTTGTGCCTTCGATAACGAGGATGTTCAGGTCCTTTATGCCCTTGGCAGCCGCATATTCCTTCAGCCATGCGCCGGATACAAGACCCTCGTTCATAAATTCGGAGCCTATCCATGTGACATACTTATCGGAATCATCAATGGTACGGTCAAGAACGATTACGGGGATACCGGCATCCTGAGCTTCGGTCAGAACGGTGTCCCAGCCAGTGGATACGATAGGATCTATTACTATGTAATCGACCTGCTGCTGAATAAAGTTGCGCACGGCCGTCAGTTGAGCTGCGGAGTCGTTATCGCAATCGACGAACTGCAGGTCAAAGCCGTTGTCCTTGGACAGAGCGGTCTGGACGGAATTGGTGGAAGCTGTGCGCCAGTCAGATTCGTGTCCGACCTGAGCAAAACCGACAGTGATGAGCTTGCTGGCTTCTGCGCTGGGAGCAGTGCTGGCTTCTGCGCTGGGAGCGGTACTGGCTGCAGTGCTTCCCGCTCCGCAGGCGGCAAGTGCAAATACCAGAGTCAATGCCAAAATCAATGCAAGAATCTTTTTCATTTTAATAGCCCCTCTTTTCAAATAATTAAATTTTCCCTGGATGCTGATACAGACGCTCATTAACAGTAGTTTACAATTACAAATTATAGTGACGGAAATATTGAAAGTCAAACGATTCTATGCAATTCGTATAGATAAACAATACCAATTCTTAGCGTGTTTTGGATAATCAGTACAAATTTGATGGTACTAGTTAATTAAGTTGAATTATTTATGATACGCAGCTAATTCTGTTAGATATTTTACGATTTGTACGCTTTTGAAGATGTATTAATATTGCCGGAATTAGTATTGGGTATGTTTGATATTATGTAATTGTTAAATAAATGTATCATAAGGTTTGAAAATTTATGATATTAAGTGCGGTTTTTAAATATGACTTTTGCCGTATTAGTCAGCAATTTTGCCGTTATCTGCAAAAATCGGCATGCTTTTTATAATTTTTGTTTTCGATTTATAGTTGAAATTATATTAAAAAGCAGTAAAATTATGTTAGTATAATATCGGTCAGGCTGATCGGATCGGCTACGGAAGGGAGGACATACCGCATGACTTCGAAGTATCTGCAGCTATCCAATATCCTTGCGGAAAAGATACGGGACGGTGTTTATCCTGTGGGCAGCAATATTCCGACTGAAATAGAGCTGTCCGCCTCATATGACGTGAGCCGCCAGACTGTCCGTCAGGCGCTAAGCGTGCTTGTTGGTAAAGGGCTTATTATTAAAAAGCAGGGTAGTGGCAACAGGGTTGTCTCCAACGGACTAAGTCTCAGCAGACGGAAAATTGCAATTATAGCTTCACACACGAACGACTACATTTTCCCGGCTGTACTTAGGGACATTCAGACGGTGCTGTCCCAAAACAATTATTCCTCACAAATAATCGCTACTCATAACAAAATCAGTCTTGAACAGGAGGCGCTGCAGTTCGTTTTGACTCAATCCTTTGCTGGGGTTCTGGCGGAGGGCGTAAAAACAGCGCTGCCTAATCCGAATCTGGCTTTATACCAGCGTCTTAAGCAGGCAGGTATTCCTCTCGTCTTTTTCCATGGAGGCTATGCCGAGCTGGAGCGCAGCGTCTGCGTCACGGACGATAACTTTGCCGGCGGATACCAGCTGACCCGATACCTCATCTCCAAAGGACATACACATATCGGCGGCATTTTCAACTGTGACGATCTTCAGGGGAAGCAACGCTATCAGGGCTATGTCACAGCCCTCCGAGACGCCGGACTGCCTGTTCCGGACGACAAACTGCTTTGGTTTTCCACCGAAGACCGCTATTCCATTATTGATTGCCAGGATTTAAGCCTTCTGATTAACTATGTCAGGAACCGGCTTTTCGGCTGTACGGCGCTTGTGGTCTATAATGACGAGATAGCTTACCACATGATTTCCATACTAAAACAGGCAGGCTATAGCCTACCTGATAAAATGGCTGTAGTCAGCTTCGACAACAGCTACTACTGCACCCTGTCCCCGGTCCCAATCACTTCCCTAAGCCACGACAGTGAAAAGATTGGCATCGTTGCCGCAAACCAGCTTCTGCGCGTCATCGGCGGCAAGGAAACACGCTCCGTGTCTGTCCCGTGGAAACTTATAGAACGTCAGAGCGGCTGAAAAGAGGTCTTTATATGATTAATCCTGAAATTTCCGCTATATATGAAAACTATCTGGAAGAAACGGGCAGAGCGGACGCCGCGGAAGCGCGTCGTTTTGAATGGCTCTCCAGAATGTTTACCGGAAGACCTAGCGGTGCCGAGGTCTTGCTGCAGGCATTTGATACAAATCTCAAAGACGGGCTTGACAGACTCTACGGGCAGACTTCCGGCTCTGCGGAGATACGCGAACTGGCCGAATGGATGCTCGAACAGGTTGGAAACAATCAGAGCAGGCCGCAGGTCAAATATTCCCTTATGGCGGCACTGAGGCACATTATCCCGCTCACGGCCTATCTGAACGTCGAAGATGCCGTGTCACTTTCAAAAAGCATTAAGGCCGCTATTCCTAGCAGAGAGCGCTTTCCAGTGCATAATGAACTGATTGACAAGCTTAAAAAACAATCCGCTAAATAAAAAAAGTTGTGAGCGCTCATAAAATTCCCGCTCACCCGATTTTTAACTAGGCGACAAAACGACTTACTGCCTTGCGGTAAAGTAATTTTTTATCAATAAGCTCTTTTATCAATGATATCCCGGGTAATATTGAAGCAGTCAAAGTAGGTCTCGTCAAGATATTGTATCTTGTTCACATCTTTGCACTCGCTCAGCTGTCGGATTATATTTTCAACATAGGGCCCCTGCAGCGGATTGCACTCCACATTCAGACTGATGAGACCAGATAGACAATCCTCCAGTCCCTCTGAAGTGGCGTCGAAGGAGATGACGATAACATCTCCGTCCACTCCGCATTTAAATCCCGCCTCCTGAAGTGCCTCTATTGCGCCGAACGCCTCGCTGTCGTTCTCGCAGTAGACAACATCAATGTCCCGCGTCTTTGATAGAATATCGTTCATCACCTCATAGGCCTTGGGCTTTGTAAACTCTCCGCACTCCTGAGCGACGAGTTTCCAGTTCGGAGTATTCTCAATTGCCGCTTCCAAGGCGGCTGTGCGGCCGATCTGAGCTGTAGAATTCATTGTGCCCTGGATGTCTACAATGTTCACGGTATCATTATTGCGGTCATATTTTTCAAGTGTGGTTTTGAGCCAGCTGACGGCCGTTTCGCCCTCTTCCAGAAAGTTCGTACCGACATAGGCGGTATAGAGACTGTTGTCTTCCACATTCACCATACGGTCGATTATTATGACCGGAATCCCAGCCTTTTTTGCCTCATCCAGCACGGAGTCCCAGCCTGCTTCGACAAGCGGTGCCAGCACGATATAATCAACGCCCTGCTGGATAAAGCTCCGTATAGCGCGTATCTGGTTTTCCTGCTTTTGCTGGCCATCGTTATAAATCAGCTGATAGCCGTTTTCCGTACTGATAGCCTTTTTAATGCTCTCAGTGTTCACTACCCTCCAGACAGACTCCGCTCCGGTCTGTGAAAAGCCTACCTTTATTAATTTATCTTTTTCGACTTCGGTATTGCCAGAGCTTTTTGAGTTACCCCCGCAACAGGTCATGAAAAGCAGCGTCAGAAGCGCAAGCAGCATAAGCATAAATCTTTTCACAGCATTTCCTCCTCTTCCTCGGGACGTCGCATCGGAATTGCGATGTCGATTCGCGTACCTTCCCCCAGCTCACTGAAAATGCCGACAACGCCGTAAGAATCGCCGAACAGCAACTGTATCCTCTTGTGTATAGCTCTCAGCCCGAAGCCAAGCTCGCTGCCGTCGCTTATAGCCCGACGAAGCGCAAAGAGCCGATCTTGGGGCATCCCAGCGCCGTTATCCTCAACAGACAGAGTTATCAGGTCGCCCTCCTGCTGCCCGGAGACCCCAATATGCCCTTTTCCTCGCTTGAGCTTTATGCCGTGATACAGAGCGTTTTCCACCAGTGGCTGAAGCGTCAGCTTGGGCAGACAGTAAGGCCCCAGCTCCGGGGGAATGTCAATTTGATAATCCATTACATCCTGGTATCGTATCTGCTGAATCTCCAGATAGCTGCGTATATGTTTCTCTTCCTCCGTCAGCGTGATGACATCTTTGCCACGGTTCATCGAAAAACGGAAAAAGTTCGACAGACTGCTTATCATCTGAACTGACCGTTCATTGTCGCCTGTCTCAATCAGCCAAATAATGGTGTCCAGCGTATTATAGAGAAAGTGCGGGTTTAGCTGAGCCTGAAGCAGCGCAAGCTCCGCGGTGCGTCTATGTATTTCCTCCTGCTTGTTTTTTGCAATCAGTTCGTTAAGGTGTGTAACCATCTGTTCAAGGCCGTCGCTGAGCGTCTGCACTTCCAGCTCGTTTGCCGAAATTGCAGGCCGCTCCGTAAGGTCGCCGGCACTGATAACCTTCACCCGGTCAGAAAGGTTCTCTATCGGCCCCGTTATACCTCGGCTGAGATGTCTTGACCTTGAAAGAAGTGCCGTAAGGAGAAGTCCCACTAGGAGGATTATTCCAATCACAAGCATTTCAAGCTGATAGGTAAGCGAGGACTGCATCTTGTTCAAGTGCGCGGCCTCGTAATAAAGATAGTTGTACATATAGACCTGAATAAGATCAGTCAGAACGTAGACATTGTTTTCAAGCTCCGTCTGACGCTCGTCGTAGTTATCGGTCTTGGCAATCTGAGATATCTTGTCCTCCAGCGTCATACTCAGGTTCAGAACGCTGGTGATTGCGTTGACACTGTCTTTTTCGGTCGTGGTTGCGAGCAGGTTCTCCGCCAGCTTTTCGGCGTAACGCACTTCCTCAATCGGAAGTCCCATAGAATACTGACTCTCGATGACGTAATAGTACATTTTAAGGTCGATATCATCCTTGAAGTTCTGGTTAAACTCTGAAGCGGTGGTCACGTTGTTCAATATCTTGTTGTAATGTCTTCCATACCAAAAGAAAATGCCCGCAACTATAATGACGACCAGCACAAGCGGTATAACAATCATTTCGATCAGATTCCTGATGCGGTGTTCCAGAGGTAACTTTTCACCTTTTTTTCTGCGGGTAAACAGATTCATTTTTACCGCCCCCTCTGTAATCCCTTGGCGTACAGCCCTGTGTCTTTCTAAACAGATAACTGAAATAATGCGGGTCCTTGTAGCCCACGGCACAGGCAATCTCACTGCTCCGCATGTCGGTCTGCTGCAGCATACGGCGAGCGGCCTCCATTCGTTTCTGTGTTAGGTATTCGACGAAGGTCTGGCCAACCTCCTGGCTGAAAACAGCACTAAAATAGCTGGGGCTGATATTGACCTCTTTAGCTACCACGTTAAGGGATATTCCGTTGTCGCTGTAGTTCCGGTCAATAAATTCCAATGCCTGGGCGAGCGTATCGCGATAGTGCTTTGTGGACTCCTGCTCACGAAGCTGCAGCGCCATTTTAAGTATATGCCGCACATTATCCTTAGCAACGGAGGGGTCCGCGTCCTTTAGGTGCGTACGGATATCCGGCGTTAGAAATTCATCGGAGCAGCATCCGAGCGTTTCAACAAACTCGATGGTTTTCAGATAGACCGTCATCGAGAAATACAGGCAAAACATCGCGGATTTCAGCGCCTCGTCGCCGTTATTTCCCAATAGCTGCACCAGAAACAGGTCAACCTCGTCCTGTGTACCATCCGTAAGAAATTTTTTAACCAGTTCCGGGTCAATGGTGGACAGCCCGCCGTTTGCCACGCTGCTTTTTTTCCAGTTTTCAAGGCTCTCCGCGGTCAAAATATGCTCATTTGGACACATATGGCGATAGGATATTATCTGGTTGGTTTCGGCAAAGCAGCCTGAAATGGCACTCAACCGCTGTACCTGCCGCCCTGCGGCAACATACCAGTCCACCTCTCCCTCATATTCATCACAGCGCCGGCGGATATTCTCGACGCAGTTAGCGGTGCGCGCTTCGATCTGGTCGCGGTTTCCCTTGACCAGAATGACATAGGTCGTCATGCTCCATCGAAATAGAATATATTCCTGAAAAGCCAGAAACAGCCGCGAAAGCCTTTCCTGCAAAGCGGCAAGCGCGTCGGTATAGCGATCAGGAGTCTCCCCGCTGCGGCTGACGCTGTTGAGAAACAGAACGACAATGTTGTAGCTCTGGGCGTTGATGTCAATATTGAGCTGCTCGGCGGTTTCATATATCTCCGCTACTGAAAGGCTTCCGGCTGTCAGCTGTTCAAAAAAACGCCTTCTGGAAAACTGCTCGTACTCCTGGGCCTCCTGTAAAAACTGCTGTAGATAGTTCTTTTGTCCGGCTTCATTGTCGAATTTTTCTCTCAGCTCGGTCAGCACCTCAATCATCTTGGCCTTCGTAATCGGTTTAAGCAGGTACTGCTCGACACCTATATGGATTGCCTGCTGGGCGTATGAAAAATCATCATAGCCGCTGATAATGGCTATTTTTGTATTTGGCAATTCCTTACGCACGAAGGTGCTGAGCGTCAGCCCATCCATAAACGGCATCCTTATATCCGTTATCAGGACATCGGGTTTTATCTCGCGGATCATCGGCAGCGCCATTTCGCCGTCAGCGGCGTCTCCGATATAGGTGAAGCCGTACTGTTCCCAATCTATGTTGTTGCGCAGGCCCTCGCGGACGACTATCTCATCCTCTACTAAAAACACCTTATACAAAACGCATCCCTTTTTTCATTAATCTCTTTATTTACGATTCTTATCAATTTCAGTACAGTGACCAATATGTTGCTATTAATATATCACTGCTTGAAAATAATTGCCATAAGTTCATCCTACATATATTGTCAGAAACTACCGGCACTTTTCCACCGCAGCCCATGTCCTGCGTCAGCGGAATATGCACAGTGATTAGATTATTAACTCTTTTGTTATTATTTCGCCGGTGCAATATCATCGCTCACCTCGTCAAACAGGTCTGGCTTTTTTCAGCATCGACCAAAGCAGTTCGGCACTAGTCCCCTTTTTCTCGCGGTAGGGCCGCCCGCCGTAATAGGTGCACTCCGGCCGGAAGGATACGATGTCTTTCGGATGTATAGTAAAAAGATCTTCGCTGGCAGTAAAGAAATCAGCCGCTTTGCCGACTTCCAGCGTGCCGCGCTCGTCTCCTTCCAGAAGAGCTCTGGCAGGACTTGTTGTATAACAGCAAAAAGCCTCAAAGGGTGTGATGGACTCCTCCGGATTGTAGAAATCCACCATGCCAAGCATCTGCAGCCATGGATCCAGGTCCTGCACGGGACTGTCACTGGAGCCGCAAAGACAGATTCCCGCATCGTAAATGGTTTTAAAGCGCAGGCGGTCAACGATCTCCTGAGGCAAAAACTGAGTGTAAGTGTTCAGATAGCGTTTGTCAATCCAGGCATAGCCCGGCTGCATGATGACAGCATAACGAAGCTTTTTAAGTTCTTCCAGCGACTTATCATTGTGGAACTCACAGTGCTCGATGCGGTGAAGCCGCCCAGAGGTCGTTTTGTTTAGAGCTTCTATAATGCGTTCGATAGCTGCTTCGCCTATGGCATGGCTTGCAATTTGGTAACCCTTCTCGTCGGCCTCCTTAACAACGCGATCCACTGCGTCCTGCTCATAGTAGCAGGGCGCAGTCGTACCGGTGTCCTTGAACGGGATATGGAAAGCAGAGGAATGGGAGCCGGTGGCTCCATCCATTTCCCAGTCACCGCAGCCGCCTACGCGCAGGTGCTTCTGATATTTCGCAAATCTTTCGGCTTTTTTCAGCTCAAAATATTGAAAATAGAAACGAACGCCCACATCGAAGTGCCGGGCAAGCTTCACGATGAGAGCCGTCGTGTTATCCTTTGGAGAGTCGCCGTTGCCTTCCAGCGCGCCGACGACGCTGATGCCGTATTTGGCACATGCATTCTGAAAATTGGCACAGCCTTTTGCCAATAAAGGCAGCGTAATAGATGCACCGATAATGTCCGTCAATCGGCCCTGCACACGCTCATGGGCCTCACCGGATAAAATACCGTTGTGTCCAGTAGGGTTGATTTCGAGCTTTAAGAGCATTTTCGTGGAAAGGGCACTACAGTGGCCATCGATGTTGTAAATTACGATGGATCGGCCGCCGGCCCAGTCGTCCAATTCGTCTTTGGTGGGAAGACGCCGCTCGTCCATTGCGGTGAGGATATAGTTATTGGCGGCTATGACAGCGTTCTTGGGCTGCCTCGCCGCATAATCCCGAATTTTCTTTTCTACTCCGGCCAAATTGTGCGGTTCGACACCGTCCTTTGTTATCTCGCAGACATTGAAGCCCATGGCCATGACTGCTATGGAAAAGAGCATGTGAACATGCGCGTCAATCAGGCAGGAATAGACATGCTTTCCGCCCAGGGAAACCTCTTTCTTATATCTGACGTCCGCAGGCTTTTCCTGATATATACCGGTGATCGTTCCATCCGTGACCTCCAGAAAGCGGAAAGTGTCAGACTCACTGACGCCTGAGTGGAATATGCCGTTATAAAAGAGGGTTCTTTTCATACAGGAACCACACTTCCGATGCCCATGAGAATATAAGCTAAAATAATCACGGCAGCCGTAACCTTACCGCCACAGCGTGTCAGGATGGACCCCTCCACCTCCCGTCGGGCGTTAAGATAGGCGGGCACTACCATAATAGCAATGATGATTGATATCAGGCCTCCGGCTAGGCGCATGAACTCCATAAAGCTGGCAAAGTTGAACAGTGCCAAAATAAGCGACGGGAGCGTTGCAATGAGCCAACACATCTTTGAATTCCATTTCATCTGTTCCTCCACGATGGAGCCCAGTGCCAGAGACAAGGACCAATAAGTGGTAAGCATTGCGAGAATGGTAAACAGTCCGCCAACAATCTGAGCCCAGGTACCGATGCCAGCGCTCCAGCCAACCATGGCTACCTCCGTAACTTTATCAGAAGCAAGCAGGGCGCAGAAGGTTATCACGACGATAATGATAAAGTTGTTAAACAGGCCTAGAAACACAGCCTTTTTGATTTGCGTTTTATCTTTGTCCAGGCCTTCCACTGCTTGAGGGACCGAGAAGAAGGCTGCCATTGCAAACATAGCCATGCCATAATAGGCCAGCACTCCATTAACGGTGCCTCCGGTGAGCGGAAGTGCATGTGAAGGCGCAAAGAATGATGCGACAGCCAGTGCAAGTATTAAGCCGAATATGACTGTTACAGATATCTTCTCGCTGACGCCGACAGCCTTCAGTCCGAAGAGTACTACTGAAGCAGCGATAACATAAAAGATGAGCGTTGCTACGACACCAGAAATTGGTAGAAGCTCTACGATAATTTCTTTCGACCCGGAAATATAGGCAGCTAGATTGGTAAAGAGTATCAATGTCATAAGGATGAAAAACAACGTCGTCAGGAGATTTTTCGCTTTTCCGCGAAACAAGAACTGAGACAGACAGGCAATAATCTGCCCTCCGTCCGAAACTTTGAGCGCCAGGTCTGCAATCATCAAATGGAGTATGTAGCTTGCAAGTAGTGCTATGACCAGTATCACAAAAGAAAGAAGAAGGCCGACCTTCTCCGCTAGGTATGGCATACTCAGAACGCCTCCGCCAATACCATAGCCTGTAATAATGCATGCCGCTTCCCAGGCGGTCAGTCTTTTTTTTCTCATTCTTACCCCTCCGTGTTATTATAATCAAGCTATATTTTTTTACTAAAACAATTATATCCCGAGATACAATTGTCCTTATTTGTGCCGTTTTATCTTCTTGTCATAAAAAGGGTTACATCCATTTTTTCTTCCTGTTCTATGGATAATGCGCATCTCGTTGTCATTGCTAATTCGTAAATTCAAAATAAAATCGGCAGTTCAGATAGCACCAAAATGAACAGCAATCTCAATTTACC
>JASDTK010000283.1:0-10435 GCA_041891555.1 Oscillospiraceae bacterium | reverse complement strand
TACGCCCGCGAAGCAGTTTCAATCAGTAAACATCAGTCTTCCAACTCTCAAATCTGGCAGCACCAACACCCTTGTCGTTGGCACTGAGGAATATTCAATTGAGCTGACGTCGACAAGCTTCTCCAACGGCGGTCAAAGCGGAATGGGCGGAGGAATGGAAGGCGGTCAGCAACCTCAGGGCGGCGGTCAAGGCGGCGGTCAGCCTCAGGGCGGCCCCGGCGGCGGACAGGCTCCCTCAGGCGCGGCACCGAATGGCTCGACCTCCTCGGAAACGACTACTCAGACAACGTAAAAGTGTACAACATTTACAGGGCTTCTCCGAAAAGAGAGGCTCTGTTTTTGCATTGTTACAGGAATTTATATTTGTTGTTGACATAAAATTTATAATATGCCACACTGTTTTTAGTTGAATTCAACAATTAATTCGATGCCGATTGCTAGCAACAGGAAAATAGAGGAAATATGGGAAACTGGAAGAAAAACACGGCGCTGTTTCTGACAAGCCAGGCGATTTCGCTGCTTGGCTCCACACTGGTACAGTATTCAATAATATGGTATGTCGCGAATGAAACCAAATCTGGCGTAATGGTTACGCTTATGACGATATGTGGCTTTTTGCCGCAGGTACTGATTTCAATTTTTGCAGGCGTTTGGGCGGACCGTTTCAGCCGTAAAAAAATGATTATTCTGGCGGACGGCTGCATCGCCGTATCTACGCTCATACTCGCGTTCATAGTAATGAACACAAAAGACTTTTTCTGGGCACTGCTCGTCATTTCTGCGATACGCTCCGTCGGCGCAGGCATACAGACACCCGCCGTGAACTCGGCAATCCCGCAGCTCGTACCGATTGATAAGCTCATGAGAATAGGCGCAATAAACAGCAGTGTCCAATCGATAATTAATATCGTCGCCCCTATTGTCGGCAGCGGGGTACTTATTCTGGGAAAATTCCACTATGTCATGTTCATCGACGTTATAACAGCGACAATCGGAATATTTATCTTTGCCTTTTTTGTGCCGCTGCCTAAGCTTGAAAGAGCAGGCGGCAAGGAGCTGCCCGGATACTTCGACGACCTGAAGGAGGGCGTCAGCTACGCTCTTGGACATCAGTTCCTGCGCAGGACCCTCATTGTCTGCGGAATATTCTGCTTTCTTATAGTCCCGGCCGCTATTCTGAACGAGCTTTTTGTTGTCCGTATATTTGGAGACGTTTTTCCCGACAACGGCTATCTTGTGCTCGCAATCAATGCCGTGGTGTTCTTCGCCGGAGCAATTGTTGGAGGAATGGTTCTGAGCGCATGGGGTGGATTCCTGAACAGGCTTAAAACTCTTGCATTGGGTGGAATCGGGTTTGGCGTTACGACAATCGCAATAGGCTATGTCAGCACTTTCTGGATATATCTTGTCGTCATCTTTATCGCCGGATTTGCGATGCCGTTCAACAACTCCCCGCTCATGGTTATGTTGCAGGAAAAGGTTGAGCCTGAAAAACAGGGTCGGGTGTTTTCACTTTTGCAAATTGTAAACGTCCTTGTAATGCAGATAGGTATGGCTTTTTTCGGCCCTCTTGCGGACCTTGTGCCGATACAGTGGCTCATGATAGGCTCCGGTATCGGACTGCTTGTGATGACCGCTTCCATAGTGAGCTGGAAGAGCTTCTACCGCGAGGGCGTGACACTCCCACCCGTTGGAGATCAGAATCTTGCTCCGGACTCAAACTCATAAAAGAAGCCGCGCTTTGCGCGGTCTTTTTTTGTGGTCAAAAACTTTTCTTATGTGTGACGAAGTTACGGAAATAATAAGCGTAACAGGGGTACACTCATACCATAAAAATAAAAGAGTAAGAATCTCTTAACAGTGTCTATACGCCCTGAATTGTCAGGTAATTAACAAACAATCGGGAGGGAACATAATGAGTAAAGTTCTTATAATCGGCGGCGTCGCCGGAGGAGCGAGCTGTGCGGCGCGTCTTCGCAGACTGGATGAAAAAGTGGAAATTACCATATTTGAGCGCGGAGAGTACATTTCCTACGCGAACTGCGGGCTTCCATATCATGTGGGCGACGTAATAAAATCCCGCGATGCCCTGCTTTTACAGACGCCCGCTGCCATGAAGGCAAAGTTTAACATTGACGTTAGAGTCAAAAACGAGGTCATGTCCATTGACCGCGCAAATAAAACGATTACCGTTAGAAAAACGGAAACGGGCGAGGCTTATACCGAAAGCTATGACACGCTGGTAATCTCAACCGGCTCCTCGCCGCTGCGCCCGCCGATTCCCGGCATCGAATCGCCGCGTATCCAGACACTTTGGACGGTGCCAGACACGGATAAAATACGTTCCTTTATCAGGGAATCGGGCGTTAAATCGGCGGCGGTAATAGGTGGCGGTTTCATAGGGCTCGAAATGGCAGAGAATCTGCGCGAGCTGGGACTCGAGGTTTCAATAATTGAGATGCTCGATCAGGTCATGGCGCCACTGGACTTTGAAATGGCGCAGCTTCTGCACGAAAATATCTCCAAAAACGGAGTAGAGCTGCATCTTGGCGACGGCGTTTCCTCCTTCAATGACAACGGCGAAGCGGTCGATATTACGCTGAAAAGCGGAAAAACAGTTTCCGCGGAGCTCGTTATACTCGCAATCGGAGTACGTCCGAACGGCGAGCTCGCCAAGGGCGCGGGGCTAGAGATGAATTCTCGCGGCGGTATAGTTGTCGACGAATACCTCAAAACCTCCGACCCTGATATCTATGCTGTTGGCGACGTTATCGAGGTCGAGGACTTCATCGACAAGAGCCGCACAATGATACCGCTGGCGGGCCCCGCAAACAAGCAGGGACGTATCGCAGCGAACAATATCGCGGGCGGACATGAAACTTATAACGGAACGCTTGGAACCGCAGTAGCAAAGGTTTTTGAGCTCACAGCGGCGAGCACAGGCGCAAACGAAAAAACGCTTTTAAAGCGCGGATTAAAAAAGGGTGAGGACTTTGAGACGATAACAATCGTCCAGAACTCACACGCGGGCTACTACCCCGGCGCGGTGCCGCTCACACTGAAGCTTTTGTTTTCGAGGGACGGCAAAAAGATATACGGCGCGCAGATAGTTGGAACGGACGGCGTCGACAAGAGAATTGATACAATCGCGGTCACAATTCGCCTCGGAGGCGGCATAAACGAGCTAAAATCCCTTGAGCTTGCCTACGCGCCGCCTTACTCCTCCGCTAAGGATCCCGTAAACATGGCAGGCTTCGTCGCGGGGAACGTCCTCTCAGGAGATGCTAAGTTTGCCGAATGGGACATAGCCGAAAAGAACGCTGATGTGACACTCCTAGATGTGCGTGAGGACGCGGAGCTAATGGCCTTCTCGATTGAAAGGGCAAAGCACATACCACTCGGGAAGCTTCGCTCTAGGCTCGGAGAGCTTGACAAATCAAAAGAAATCGTGGTTTTCTGCGCAATTGGCGTGAGAGCCTATAACGCGGCGCGAATACTCATGAATAACGGCTTTGAAAACGTAAAAATCTACCCTGGCGGAATGCGTTTTTACCGTGCGACACACTATGAGGAGGAAAAAACCATGGCTTATGACGCGCCTGTCGCCGACAGCGGACACGTAGACACAAAGGATGCCCCCATTGCGTCGATGAGACTCGACTGCAGTGGTATGCAGTGCCCCGGCCCGATAATGAAGGTCTTTGAAACCATGAAAGATATGAAGGACGGTTCTGTCATGGAGGTCTCGGCCTCCGACCCTGGATTTGCAAAGGATATCGGCGCATGGTGCAGACGCACGGGTAACTCTCTCGTATGCAATGAAAAGCGTGGAAACGACTATGTTGCGCTCGTCAAAAAGGGTGGCGCGGATTCAAAGCCAGCTGCCTCGTCCTCGGCTGACGGCAAGACGATAATTGTTTTTTCCGGCGACCTCGATAAAGTCCTCGCGAGCTTCATCATCGCAAACGGAGCGGCAGCCATGGGCAGACCTGTCACGATGTTCTTCACCTTTTGGGGACTGAACGTTCTTCGCAAGCCCGACAAGCAGAAGGTCGAAAAGACCTTTATGGAAAACATGTTCGGTTCGATGATGCCGAGAGGCGCGGGAAAACTCAAGCTTTCCAACATGAACATGGGCGGCATGGGAACTGCCATGATGAAAAAAATAATGCAGGACAAAAATGTAGATTCCCTTGAGGAACTAATCAAAAAGGCCATGAAGGCCGGCGTCAAAATCGTAGCCTGCACGATGAGCATGGACGTCATGGGCATCAAGGAAGAAGAGCTCATCGAAGGCGTCGAGCTCGGCGGCGTCGGTGCCTATCTGGGCGATGCTGAGGAATCGAACGTCAACCTCTTTATTTGATACTTCTCTGCCATAATATAGATACTCTCTCCTCCTATGGCCCGCGGAGCCGGTAACTCCGCGGGCCGACTCCTCCTTAAAAAGAAATATTGACTTATATTTAACAATGTAGTATATTATAGTTGTAACTTACAAACCGTACTGACATCGAAGATTATATCTGAGGTGGAAGGCAGCCGAGTAGCGTTTACGCTTATTGCGCCTGCCAGGGCGCATTTTTTGTTTTGGAGGGTGTTATATGGACGCGGCAAATCAGGAAAAAAGGCTCGCTATGATAGCAATCATAGTAGAAAATTTCGACTCGGTCGAAAAGCTGAATAAGCTCATGCACGAAAACGGGCAGTATGTAATCGGACGGATGGGTCTGCCCTGCCGTGAAAGAGGTGTATCCCTGATAAGCATTGCGCTCGATGCCCCCTCTGACGTAATAAGCTCCCTGTCCGGAAAGCTGGGGATGCTCCCCGGTGTCAGCTCAAAGACGGTCTATGCAAAGACCCCAACTGCGCAAATCTGACTGTCCTACGGAAAACTCGTATTCTGAAAGGGAGAACAAAAATGAAAAAAAGCACATCTGCAATAGTTTTCAGCCTTGTTTTAGCGCTTGCGATTCTCGCGGGCTGCGGCACAAAAGCGGAAACACCGTCACCCTCGGCCTCGGCGGAACAGGTCTCGCCCTCACCGGTCGAGCAGGTCGCGGTCAATGTCGCGGGGCTTGCGGGTCCCACCTCGATGGGAATGATAAAAATGATTTCCGACAAGGCGCTCAATTCCAACGCCTACGCCGTAACTTATGAAATCGCGTCCGCGCCGGATCAGCTAACGGCAAAGCTCATAACAGGCGAAGTGCAGATTGCGGCTCTGCCCACGAACTCCGCCGCCGTGCTATATAACAAAACACAGGGGCAGGTGCAGTTCCTCGCGCTGAACACCCTTGGCGTATTGTATGTGGTCGGGAAAGACAGCACAGGAATCAGTGCAGTTGCCGATCTCACGGGAAAAACCGTAGCCCTGAGCGGCAGCGGCGGAGTTCCGCAGTACGCTACAGAGTATATTCTCGACAAAGCGAGTATAAAGGACAGGGTAACGCTTAATTACCTCACAGACCACGCCTCTGTCGCTCAGTCTCTGCTCGCGGGGGACGCGGAGCTTGCGATTTTACCCCAGCCCTTTGTAACGCAGGTACTCGCGAAAGATTCAAGCATGAAGATACTTCTCGACCTCAATAAGGAGTGGGACACGGCATCAAACGGCAGCAGCGTGCTCTCAATGGGCTGCCTTGCTGTCAACAAGGCTTTTGCCGACGCCAATCCCGAATTCATTGCGGAATTTTTGAAGCAGTATGAAGCCTCCGTGAAGTACGTCAACGATAATCCTGCGGACGCAGCAAAGCTCATAGCAGACGCGGGTATAGTTCCCTCGGCGGAGATAGCCGAAAAGGCGATACCATTCTGCAACATCGTGTTTAAATCTTCACAGGACGCTAAGACGGAAATAGACGGATTTTTGCAGGTACTCTATGGCTTCGATCCCGCGTCCGTAGGCGGCAAGCTGCCTGACGACGGTTTCTACTATGTTTCCGGCGCAAAAACTAAATAATATTGTGAGGGCTTAATGTGAAGGCCGATTTGTCCCAAAGTGCCTTTGCCGTTTGGCGCAGGCGCGTGCTTGTAATATTGCTTTGGCTGGCGATCTGGGAAGGAGCCTACCTGCTCATCGGCAGGGATATCTACTTTCCTTCGCCGGTCTCGGTAGTCACGACCTTTTTCCGTCTGCTTACGGAGCAAAAGACCTGGGTCGTCATCGGCTGGAGCCTTTACCGCACACTGTTCGCGATAGTTGCGTCTGCGGTGCTGGGCGTTATATTTGGCATGGCCTGCGGCCTGAACCGCGCAATGTATAATTTTGTGAATCCGCTTATGGTGATACTCAAATCGACGCCCGTCGTGTCGGTCATTATAATCTCGATAATCTGGTTCCGCTCGACGGACGTACCAATTTTTTCGGGATTTCTGATGTGTTTTCCTATCGTGTTCTCCGGAACTGTGGCGGGCGTCCGCGGAACAGACCCGAAGCTTGTGGAAATGTGCTGTTTCTATAAAGTCGGGAGCTGGGACATGCTGAAAAAGCTATATTTTCCCGCGGCAAAGCCTTATATAAACGCTTCGGTAATATCAGAAATCGGCATCTGCTGGAAAGCCGTCGCCGCGGCGGAGGTTCTGAGTATGCCGCGCCTTTCAATCGGCGCGAATCTCTATTTTGCAAAGACCTCGCTTGACCCCGCGCTGCTTTTCGCGTGGACCGCGATTATTATCCTGCTAAGTTTCGTATTTGAAACCATATATGCAAAGGTGTCGGGCTATGATAAAACTACTGGACGTCAGTAAAAGCTACGGCGGTAAAGAGCTTTTCTCACACTTTTCCGCGGAGTTCAAAGAACATGAGGTAACCTGTATACTCGGCGCCTCGGGCGTCGGTAAAACTACGCTCATAAACATTGTCGCGGGAATAATTCCGTCCGACGGCGGACAGGTGGTTTTTGAGTCGGACGGAAAGGAGCATGCCCTGGGCTCTTCCTACGTTTTTCAGGAGCACAGGCTTCTCCCGTGGCTTAACGTGCACGACAATCTGGATTTAGTGCTTAAGAACGCTAAGAAGCCCGACGGGTGCGGGTATACCAAGGAAGAGCGGCGCGAGCTGATACAAAAACAGCTTAAACTTGTTGGGCTTGCGGATTACGAGTTTGCAGACATAGACCAGCTTTCGGGAGGTATGGTGCAGAGAGTTGCGCTTTGCAGGGCGTTTTTGTATCCTTCCGAGTTGCTCTTTCTGGACGAACCCTTCAAGGAACAGGACCCGAAGCTCAAGGACGAACTTTATGAGACCTTTTTCCGCGCCTATGAAAATGATGCTTTTCGCCGGACTGTACTCTTTGTGACGCACGACATACCTGAAGCCCTGCGGCTCGCGGATAAGATAATCGTTCTCTCCGGTTCTCCTGCAAAGATAGTCGGAAGCTTTGAAAAATCAGAGTTTTCCGAAGAATTGACTGAGAGGATAAAGAACCTGCTTTAAATCTTCTGAGAATAAAAAGCTCCCGTCCGACATTCCGGACGGGAGCTTTGAAACTATATCAAGGTGGTTTATTCGCCGTGGAAACGGTTCTTTGCCGTGTAATGCGTGTGCAAGAGCTCATGAGCCTTGTGGCTGCCCGGCTTTTCAAGATACTGATCGTACAGGGCCTTGATGGCGGGGTTGTCGTGGCTCTTGCGCAGAGCCTTTCCGGAATCCTCGGAATAGAGAGCCTTTGCGCGGAGCTTCTTGAGGTCGACATTGTTGCGGATGCTTGCGGGCTGAATTATCTGACCACCGCCGTTGACACAGCCGCCGGGGCAGGCCATGACCTCGATGAAGTGGTAGCTCTTCTCGCCGCGCTTGACGGCTTCGAGAACTTCCTTCGCGTTCTTGAGACCGGAGGTGACCGCCACGTTCAGCGTCAGACCGCCGACAGTATAGGTTGCTTCCTTGATTGCGCCTGTGCCACGTACATCACAGAACTCGACGGGAGCGGCGGGGTCGCCTGTGAGCCACTCGGCCGCAGTACGGAGGGCCGCTTCCATAACGCCGCCGGTCGCGCCGAAGATGACGGCCGCGCCTGTGGAGACGCCCATGGGATCGTCGTATTTTTCGTCGGGCAGATTAACAAAGTCGATACCCGCGCGCTCAATCATGCGGGCAAGCTCGCGGGAAGTCAGCGCTACGTCGACGTCGGCCATGCCGTTTGCCGACTGCTCGGGACGTTTGCACTCATACTTTTTCGCAGTACAGGGCATGATGCTGACGACGAAGATGTCCTTCGGGTCGATGCCAAGTTTTTGTGCGTACCAGCTCTTGACCACCGCGCCGAACATCTGCTGGGGGGACTTGCACGAGGAGAGGTTCGGTATGAATTCGGGATAATAGTGCTCGCAGTAGTTGATCCAGCCGGGCGAGCAGGAGGTGATGAGCGGGAGAGCGCCATTGTTCTGAATGCGTCCCACAAGCTCGGTTGCCTCCTCAAGGATAGTGAGGTCGGCGGAGAAGTTGGTGTCGAACACGTCGTCAAAGCCGAGACGGCGCAGAGCAGCGACCATCTTTCCTTCAACATTGGTGCCGATTTCCATGCCAAACGCTTCACCGAGAGCAGCACGGACGGCGGGAGCCGTCTGAACCACGACGCGCTTTGTGGGATCGGCCAGAGCCGCCCATACTTCGTCCGTCTGGTCTTTTTCATGGAGAGCGCCGGTCGGGCAGGCGACTATGCACTGTCCGCAGGAAACGCAGGCGACGCTGTTCAGCGGAGCGTCGAAAGCGCTGCCGATGTGGGTGTTGAAGCCGCGCTTGTTTACGCCGATGACGGCTGCGTCCTGAAGATGGTCGCAGACCGCAGTGCAGCGGCGGCAGAGTATGCACTTGGAGTTGTCGCGAACCATGTGGGTCGCGGACTCGTCGTAGTTTGCGGGAGTCATAGAGCCGTCGAACTTGCCCTCGTCGTCCACGCCGTAGTCGTGGCAGAGCTTCTGGAGCTCGCACGAACCGGACCTTATGCAGCTCAGGCACTCGCGGCGGTGGTTGGAAAGCAGGAGCTGAAGGTTCATTTTGCGGGCCTCAAAGACTTTTTTGCTGTTTGTAATGACCTCCATGCCCTCCGCGACCGGGAATACGCAGGAGGCGTTCAGCTTCGGAGAACCCTTGATTTCGACAACGCACATGCGGCAGGCGCCGATTTCGTTAATGTCCTTGAGATAGCAGAGAGTAGGGATGTCGATTTGCGCCTCGCGGGCGGCCTGCAGTATGGTCGTTCCTTCGGGGACTGTAACAGGCACGCCATTGATTTTGAGATTAATCATTTTCATTTCCATATCCTCCTCTCCTTATTTCTTAGAGATAGCTTTGAACTTGCAGCTATCCATGCAGGCACCGCACTTGATGCACTTTGTGTTGTCTATTACGTGAGCCTTCTTGACTTCGCCCGTGATGGCGTTGGCCGGACAGTTGCGCGCGCAGAGCGTGCAGCCCTTGCAAAGCTCTGGGTCGATTGTGTAGTTGAGCAGTTTCTTGCAGACGCCCGCCGGGCAGCGCTTGTCGATGATGTGCGCTTCATACTCGTCACGGAAGTATTTGAGGGTCGAAAGTACGGGGTTCGGAGCTGTCTGTCCGAGGCCGCAGAGCGCGTTTTCCTTGATGAAGTAGCAGAGGTTTTCGAGCTTGTCGATATCCTCCATCTCGCCCTTGCCGGAGGTGATTTTCTCAAGAATCTCAAGCATACGGGTGATGCCGACACGGCAGGGGGTGCATTTGCCGCAGCTTTCATCCGCTGTGAACTGAAGGAAGAACTTCGCTATATCGACCATGCAGTTGTCTTCGTCCATGACGATCATGCCGCCGGAGCCCATGATGGAACCGATGGAGATAAGGTTGTCATAGTCGACGGGAATGTCCAGATACTGCGCGGGGATGCAGCCGCCGGAGGGTCCGCCGGTCTGAACGGCCTTGAACTTCTTGCCGTTCGGGATGCCGCCGCCGATTTCCTCGATGATTTCGCGGAGCGTTGTACCCATCGGGATTTCAACGAGGCCCGTGTGGTTGATTTTGCCGCCGAGCGCAAAGACCTTGGTGCCCTTGGACTTCTCCGTACCCATGGAGGCGAACCATTCGGCTCCGTTGCGGATGATGCGGGTGACGTTGGCATAGGTCTCAACGTTATTTATTATTGTGGGCTTTCCGAAAAGACCCTTGACAGCGGGGAACGGAGGACGGGGACGCGGGTCGCCGCGCTTGCCTTCAATGGAGTTAAGCAGTGCGGTTTCCTCTCCGCAGACGAAAGCGCCCGCGCCGAGACGTATGTCGATATCAAAATTGAAGCCTGTCCCGAGTATATTGTCTCCCAGAAGGCCCGCTTCACGCGCCTGAGCGATGGCAATTTTAAGACGCTTGACCGCGATGGGGTATTCGGCGCGGACATATATATAACCGTGGCTGGAGCCTATAGCATAGCCCGCTCTCGCCATTGCCTCAAGTATGCAGTGGGGG
>JASDTK010000282.1:1520-1753 GCA_041891555.1 Oscillospiraceae bacterium | reverse complement strand
GAAACGTAGACAGCCTGTTTTATACGCTCCTGAAACTCGGGGAATTTAAGCGGGCGATTGTCAAACGCCGAGGGCAGCCGGAAGCCGTATTCAACGAGGTTTTCCTTTCTCGCCCTGTCGCCGCGGTACATCGCGCGAACCTGAGGGAGCGTGACATGACTTTCGTCCACGAAAAGTATGAAGTCCTTCGGGAAGTAGTCGAGCAGCGTCATCGGCGCCGAGCCTACGGGCCT
>JASDTK010000282.1:0-1510 GCA_041891555.1 Oscillospiraceae bacterium | reverse complement strand
ATGCGCGAGTAGTTCTCGATGCCGGAGCAGTAGCCAAGCTCCTGCATCATTTCAATATCGTAATTTGTGCGCTGCGAAAGTCTCTGAGCCTCAAGCAGTTTGCCGTTTTCCTCAAACCATTTAACGCGCTCGTCGCACTCGCGGCGAATCTCGTGAATTGCCTCCGCCATCTTGTCCTTGGTCGTAACATAGTGGGAGGCGGGGTATATCGCAACGTGCGAGAGCTTGCGCTTAGGCGTTCCCGTCACGACGTTTATCTCGCTGATTTTTTCAATTTCGTTGCCGAAAAACTCGACACGGATTGCCGTGTCATAGGCGTAAGCAGGGTAGATTTCCACAGTGTCGCCGCGCACCCTAAACATATTGCGCTCGAAGGCGATATCGTTGCGCTCGTAGCGGATTTCAATGAGCCGCCTTAGAAGCTCGTCCCTGTCTCTCTCTTGCCCCGGACGGAGAGAGATTACCATACTCGCGTAGTCGATAGGGTCGCCCAGACCGTAGATGCACGAAACGGAGGACACGACGATAACATCGCGCCGCTCGAAAAGTGAGGAGGTTGCGCTGTGGCGAAGCCGTTCGATTTCGTCGTTAATCGAGCTGTCTTTTTCTATGAAGGTGTCTGTGTGCGGAATATAGGCCTCCGGCTGGTAGTAGTCGTAATATGAAACAAAGTACTCCACCGCGTTGTCGGGGAAGAACTCTTTGAACTCTGCGCAGAGCTGGGCGGCGAGCGTCTTGTTGTGAGCGAGAACCAGTGTCGGCCGCTGAAGCTTCTCGATGACCTTAGCCATCGTAAAGGTTTTTCCGCTGCCGGTTACGCCGAGCAGCGTCTGGTCCTCAAACCCAAGCTCGATTCCGCGGGCAAGTGCCTCAATCGCCTCCGGCTGGTCGCCCGAGGGGGTGTATTCGCTTACGACATGAAAATCGCCCATGAGTATCTCCTTGCACACGAATGTCGCAGTAAAACATTATGCCGCCTGAACTGTGTTATTATAACACTTGGGGCGGGCTGTTGGCAACCCGCCCCAGTAATTATAACAGGCATTTTAATAGTCTGAGCCTTTATGCGTGCATGACCTTGATGAAATTTGTTGAACCGGAAACGCCGATGGGGACTCCGGCGGTCAGAACGACCATGTCGCCCTGCCTGAGCAGGCCCGCTTCAACAACCTTCTTCAGACCCTTTTCAAACAGATCATCGAGGTTCTTTTCGTCGTTTACTATCAATGTGCTTACACCCCAGGACATATTGAGCTGGCGGCAGGTCTGCTCGGAGGTGACTCCGGCGATTATTCGGCAGGGGGGACGGAAGGCCGAAACCTCCTGCGCCGATCTGCCGGAAAGGGTGAAGGTGACGATGGCCTTGGCACCCAGGTCTATTGCCGATGTACACGCCGCGTGCGATATCGCGTGCGTCACATTTCCGCCGCTGGAAAACTCCATTTTCTCGAAACGCGCGGTATAATCTATGTCCTCTTCGGCTCTTTCGGCGATGCGAACCATAGTCCGC
>JASDTK010000281.1:0-10498 GCA_041891555.1 Oscillospiraceae bacterium | reverse complement strand
TTCCAGGGCGACATTATGTACGAGCATATGGATGACAGGCGCGACTGCTTCAAGGTAATGGGCAAGAAGATGCAGAACAACCCCATGATTCACGGAGCCTCAGGCCCCTCCGAGAACCATCTGGCAATGGTCGACAAGATCTTCCAAGATTACGAGCCCAACGTCTCCATGTTCCTTGGTCATGTCGGCTGCAAGCACACCTGGGCTTCCGCAAAGATGGTTTCCGACCTTGTTCAGGAGAAATACGGTCTGCCGACTCTCTACCTTGATCTCGACTGCATAGACGGCCGTTATAAGTCAAACGACGAAGTCAAGGCGCAGATTGCAGAGTACTTTGAAACCGTGGTTATGAAGTAAACCCTACACAATATGTACAATTGAGTTAGAAGTGATTCATAGATTTTGTGAGATGTATACATAACCATTTTGTTATAGATATGGTTTTTTATCAAACAAACCCTATCTCAATTGCACAAAAACTCCGTGCAAATTATCGTTTAATCAACAGAAATGTTTTCGAGAATTGACATTTTTAGTATGGAACTGTAAAATATATTTCGTATGATTGACTCTAATATTGCATAAACGTATGCTTTCGGGTAAGGACAGCCCGAGAATTACTTGATACAGTCGTATTAGTAATTTGAATTTTATCTTGCGGAACGGTTCCGGTTTGATTGTCAGACCGGGCGGTTTTCACGAGGTTGAAATTAATGCCCGCGAAATAAAAGGAGGAGACACATGGATTACCAGAAATTATTCAATTCAGAAGTTTCAAGCGAATCAGTAAAAGCTTGGAAGGCACAAGGTAAAAAGGCTCTCGGCGTTTTCTGCTGCCACGTACCGGTTGAAATTCTGCACGCTCTGGATATTATGCCCGTCCGTCTGAGAGCAACCGGCATAACCGAAAGCCCCGACGGCGACACATGGATGTCCACGTTTAGCTGCAGCTATGCCAGAGGTATTCTGCAGCATTGGCTGGACGGAGTGTACAGTGATCTTGACGGTAACGTCGCAACTGACGGCTGCATGATGACATGGCGTGCTTTTGATAACGCTAAGCATACCGACGAGCTCAAGGGCAACGGCAAGTTCCATATGATGTTTGCTGCTCCCCGCCTATACGGAACCTACAAGGATCTCGGACATGAGTTCTTTGTCGATGAGCTTAAGGATCTCATAGAGGCTCTTGAGAAGCTTACCGGCAACAAGCTGACCGACGAGAAGCTGAAGGCCTCCATAGCGAAGTATAACGAAGCACGTGAGCTGGTTCAGAAGGTCTATGAACTACGCAAGGAGAAGCATCCCGTCATCAGCGGCGAAGATTGCCTCAAGATTACCCTTGCTTACAGCGACGTTCCCGTTGAAGAGTACATAGAACTCCTCAAGGCTTTCCTCGCAGACGCCAAGAACCGCGCTCCCATCACCGATAAGCGCGCGCGTCTCATGATCATCGGTTCCGCTCTGGACAACCCCGGCTACCTCAAGGTCATCGAGGACAAGGGCGGCCTGTTCGTGCACGATGCTCTCTGCTACGGCTCAAGACCCTTCAACTATGTCATGGAAGTCAACGATAACGATGTTCTCGGCTCCATCGCCGACTACTATCTTACCCGTATCGTCTGCCCGCGCATGCTCGACAACCGCGAAAGACTCCAGAGATGGGTCACTGATACCGCCAAGGAATTTGGCGTAGACGGTATTGTCTATGAGAAGATGCAGTATTGCGAATGCTGGGGCGGCGAGAGTATGTTCCTCGAGCCGATGCTCAAGGAAGCCGGCATCCCGATGCTCACAGTTGAGCGCGAAGAGCATCTTGCCAACGCAGGACAGCTTGCAATCCGTGCAGAAGCATTCATTGAAATGATTGAAAAGGAGGACTAAAATATGCCTAAGGATACAAGACTTGAAGATGCCGTAATGGCCGGAGAAATGTCCGTATTCGATTTCTGCTGCGAAAAGGTCGAAGGACAAATGGAACGCATGAAGGAAAAGAATCCCGACCTCCTTTGGACTCTTCAGATACAGTACGATATGTGGCATCAGGTTCGCGACGCTCATAAGAACGGCAAAAAGCTCGTTTTCTTCGGCGGCCCTGTTCCTGTTGACATCATTGTTGCTTTTGACTGCGTCCCCGTTTATCTGGACACTATCCCCATCCGCCTTTCTCCGAACCCCGTTCTGACCGGTAAATTCATCGACGCGGCCGAGAAGTATGTCCCTGCCACGACCTGCGGTCTGTGCAAGACTTATCTCGGCACCCTCGTTGAGGATCAGTACGGTGTCACGGCTGACGCATTTGTCTATTCCACCGTTCCCTGCGACTCCTCCCGTGTTGTTTACCCCAATATGGAGAGAATGATGAAGGTTCCAACCTTCGCTTTCGACTTCCCCTATCGCAGAGACTGGCGCGGCTCCGAATACATGGTAAACCAGATCGAAAGATTTGTCACGTTCATGGAAGAGTTCACCGGCAAGAAGCTTGACTGGGACAAGATGAAGGAAGCCATGGCCAACTCCAACAGGACCTTCGAGCTGCAGGGCAAGTGCTGCGAGCTGCGTATGCATAAGCCCTGCCCGCTGCCCGGACGTATGCTGGTTCTGAACGGAACCTCCAACGCCATGGCCTGCTATCCCGAAATGGGCAACCTGCTCGAAAAGGAGCTTGAAGTCGGCGAAATGATGATCGCTCTCGAAATGGGTCCCTGCATGGGCGGCGAGAAACACCGCGCAGCACTGCTCCAGAATATGCCTTGGTCTTCCTCGGGTATCATGGACTGGATGGAGAGAGAGTACGACACCGTCGCAATCATGGACGCTTTCGGCTTCCAGCACGGCGATCTCTATCAGGATCTCGACAACAGGCATGACTGCTTTGCAACCATGGGCCGCAAGATGCAGAACAACCCGATGATCCACGGCGCCGCCGGCCCGGTCGATAACTATGTCTATCTCGTAGACAAGATTTTCAAGGACTACGACCCCGACGTATCCATCTTCCTCGGCCACATCGGCTGCAAGCACACTTGGGCTGTCGCAAAGATTGTCACCGATATGATCCAGGAGAAGTACGGTGTTCCGTCTCTGTATCTCGATCTCGACGGCATCGACGGACGCTACAAGTCTCTGGCCGAAATGCAGGGACAGCTAGCCGATTATTTCGATACAGTCGTCAACAAGTAATAAGCCGAAAGCAACGGTTTTCGGCTTCAATAGAGCGGAGGCACTTTCCTTGCCTCCGCTCCTTCTATTTTCATGGAACAGTATGGAACAATGCCAGACTCAAATTGCTGCAAAGGAGAAGACGGGCATATATGCCGTGATTCTCGGAAAAAGCAATAAACAATTTATGATTTTCTAGCAGCCGCGTAAGTGTTTTCGGCATTAGTGCCAATTTGCAGGTGTCGTTTCGTACTTAACTTACAAAATTATGGTAAGTATGTAATTTGGCTCTCCGATTGCTTCTTATTATCAATGCGTGTACAATAAGACGCCGAACATATTTTCTCTCCGGCTTAACACATTTTCTGCATCTTTCGCTTCCGCGACGCTTCTCTTTAAAGCGGCGCTCACCAATATTTAGAGGAGTCTCTGGCGGTACTATTTTTCAAAATAGTACCATATTACAAGTGAAACCGGCTCATGAGCAGTTTGCGTTTTTATTGGAAATGGGCTTTTGTGACATCGTGGCACAACAATGACACATTGTTGCCGCGCTTTTGAGACATCGTCCGGCCCGGTTATTAAAAGCAGAGCATTAAGTCAGCCCAAATTTATCAGTTCTTCCACAATGCGGTGCTTGATAAAACGGTTGATTGAACAAGATTCACAAAATGTCATTTGACTATTTGTGTGAAGCTTACTAAAATGTTAGATATTGCTGAATTGGCACATTTTTTGCTCAATATTAGCTGTATGGATCAGATGCCGTAGATAGAGACAATTCCGATATTTGACGGCATAGCATATTAAGGAGGAACATATATGATAACCGCAGGAATCGATTGTGGCAGTCAGAATACAAAGGCCGCCATCATTAAGGACGGAAAGGTCCTCGGGAAAGCGCTGCTCCCTACGGAGTTTGACGCTGATCTGGCAGCTCAGCGAGTATATGAAATCGCGCTGAGTGAAGCAGGCATCAAGAAGGAAGACGTGCAGCGCCTTGCCATCACCGGAGTCGGCCGGGAAATCGTAAAGTGGGGTGACAGCGAAATCAACGAGGTCGGAGCAGCCGTTAAAGGTGTAAGATACCTTGTCCCCGATACGGACACAGTTATTGACATGGGTGCGGACAGCTGCCGGGTCATCCGTCTCAACGACGACGGTTCAGTCATGAAGTACGAGGTCAACGACAAATGTGCTTCCGGTGCCGGAACCTTTATCGAAGCAATGGCCCGTGCACTTCAGATAACGACGGAAGAAATGGGAGATTTCTCTCTCCGCCACACAAAGGAACTGGCTACCAACGCGCAGTGCGTTGTTTTCGCCGAGTCAGAGGTCATCTCTCTGATCCACGCAAAAGAGACCAGAGAAGACATTGCATACGGCGTACATATGGGCATAGCAAACCGCATTGCTTCGATGATCCGCAGAGTCGGTCTTACCGATCACTTTACAATGATAGGCGGCCCCGGATACAACAAGGGACTTGTCAGTTGCATGTCCAAGGTCTTCGGAAGAGACATAAAGGTTCCTGAGGGCAACCAGCTTGTCAGTGCAATCGGCGCGGCGATCTATGCTGCCGAGAATCAGTAAACGGAGGATAAGATTATGGCTGAAACCGAGAAAAAAATAGAATATTGGAGATGGACCGAGTCCAATTGGAAAAACCCTGAAATTCCCGATTGGCATGGAAGTCTCATTACCGCCGGAGTCGACATCGGTTCGACAAGCACTCAGGCCGTTATTTTGGCGGACGGCGTGCCCTATGCGTATTCAAATATGAGAACCGGCTCCAACAGTCCCGATTCCGCAATCGGCGCAATCAACTGGGCAATGAAGGACACAGGATTGACACTGGAAGACCTGACCTATACAATAGGAACAGGTTACGGACGCGTCAATGTACCATTCTCCAATAAAACAGTCACCGAGATAACCTGCCACGCCAGAGGCGCAAATTACATATACGGACCCACTGTACGCACAATCCTCGACATGGGCGGACAGGACTGCAAAGCCATCCACTGCGACGAAAAAGGCACCGTCACATCCTTTATGATGAACGACAAGTGCGCCGCCGGAACTGGCCGCGGCATGGAAGTCATAGCAAACCTCCTGGCTGTCCGCGTTGAGGATATCGGCGAGCTGTCCTTCCAGATTGACGAAGAGCCCGCGCCCGTTTCCTCTACCTGCGTTATATTCGCAAAGAGCGAAGCCACAAAGCTCATGCGCTCCGGCTGGACAAAGGAAAAGGTTCTTGCGGCTTATTGCCACGCAATGGCGCTCCGCGTTGTCCGTCTGCTCGAGCGCAACGGCATGGAGCTTGACTTCGCCATCACCGGTGGCATCGCGAAGAACATAGGCGTAACGCGCCGAATCGAAAGGCTCATGAACATCAAGGCTCTCACGCCCACTATGGACACCCAGATCGCTGGCGCTCTCGGCGCCGCGATAATCGCGAAGGAACTCGTGGAAAAGAAAAGGGCAAAGGAAAACCAGTAAGTATCGGGCTGCACATCCGGTATAGAACCGGATGTGCAGCAAAAAGTCGGAAGGAGGCTAATGTCATGATAGCAAATTATGGCTACGAAGATGGTTCCGGCCACTACTACATTAAGATTGACACCTCAAAGTGCGCGGAGTGCAAGGACAAGGGCTGTATTACGGCCTGCCCCGAAAAGCTCTTCGCAACAGAGCTTGACGATTTTGACGATGAAGTAGTGCTGATAAGGGAAGACGCCCGCAACACCTTGCAGACAAGCTGCGCTAGCTGCAAGGCCGACGGAGAAAAAGAACTGTGCACAAAAGCCTGCACCGCAAACGCAATCGGTTTCTCTTGGTAGAGAGAGCCACGTACGGAATTTTTGTCTCACGATGCGGGCGGCCGCGTCCAATGAGATTTAAATTATTTTCCTAAGAAATTAAAGGAGGAGACACATGAGTTACGAAAAATTATTCGAGACCAACATTTCAGGTGAGTCTGCAAAAGCCTGGAAAGCTTCCGGCAAGAAGGCAGTCGGCTATGTATGCTGCCATGTCCCCACAGAAATCCTTTTAGCGGCAGATGTTATGCCCGTACGTCTCAGAGCTACCAACTGCGTTGACTCGAGCGACGCCGAAGCCTGGATGTCCAGCTTCAGCTGCAGCTACGCCAGGAGCATTCTTCAGTATCTGATGAACGGTACATATGAGCTTGACGGTCTGGTAGAATCCGACGGCTGCATGATGGCTACCCGTATTATCGACAACTGGGAACACATTTCCAATAAGAACGGCAAAACTCAGTTCATTCATCAGGTTGGCGCTCCCCGTATCACCAACGCCACCACAATCGGCTACTACAAGACCGAGCTTCAGGATCTTGCGGACAAGCTCGGCGCGTTCTCCGGAAAAAAAATCACCGACGAAGCTCTGAAGGCAGCCGTTGCAAAGACCAATGAAGTCCGTGACCTCATTTCTCAGCTCAACGCTCTCCGTAGCGAGGCAAAGGTTTCCGGTACAGAAGCGCTCAGAATTATGCTCGCATACTGTGACTTGACCATTGACGAGTACACTGCCGCTCTCAAGGAATTCTTGGCCGACGCTAAGGGCCGCGCTCCCATCAAGGCTCGCGCCCGTCTCATGATCATCGGCTCCGCTCTCGATAACCCTGAATACATCAAGGTCATTGAGGAAAAGGGCGGTCTTGTTGTTGCAGACGAGCTCTGCTTCGGCAACAAGGCTTTCGGCGCTAAGATCGTTGTTGACGATAAGGACGTTCTCGGATCAATTGCAAGCTACTACCTCACCCGCAACACCTGCCCGCGCTCTCTCGATAACCGTCCCGCAATCCACAAGGAAATTGTTGATGCCTGCAAGGAATACAAAGTACAGGGTGTCGTCTATGAGAAGATGCAGAACTGCGAGTGCTGGGGCGGAGAGGCTTACTACCTCGAGCCGGACCTCAAGGCAATCGGCATCCCGATGCTGCAGGTCGAGCGCGAAGAGCAGATGGCAAACGCCGGACAGCTTGCTATCCGTGCGGAAGCTTTCGTCGAAATGATTGAGAAATAAGAGAAGGAGGACTATACAATGGCAACTCAGAATTTTGATCCCACCCAGCCGGTTAACATGATTGATCTGACCTGCAACCAGGTTGACAGCATTTATCAGCACATGCTCGCAAAGGGCATGCCCGAAGTCATGTGGACGGTTGACATCCAGAAGTTCACTTGGGAAGAAATCCGCGACGCAGAGAAAGCCGGCAAGAAACTTATAGCTTTCGGCGGTCCTGTCCCCGTAACCATCATGCGCGCATTTGACTGTGTACCCTTCTTCCTCGATACCATCCCCACCCGTATCGCTTCGATGGAAGACCTCTGCGGTCGTTACATAGACGAAACCGAAAAGTACGCTCCCACCAGCATGTGCGCCATCGACAAGGCACAGCTCGGCTGCGCTCTTAAGGGCGAGTTCGGCATTAAAATCGACGCTTTCGTACACGCAACCGTTCCCTGCGACTCCGCTCGTATAGCATATCCCATGATGGAGCGCCTCTTCGGCTGCCCCTGCTTCACCTTTGACTGCCCCTTCCGCCATGATGAAAAGGGCTTTAAGTATTTAGCGTCACAGATCGATGCCTTTATTCCCTTTAAGGAAGAGCTCACCGGCCTTAAGTGGGACAAAGCCCGTTACGAGAAGTTCAAAGAAATCACCGAAGAGTCCAATAAGGCCTATGCGCTCCTCGCACAGCTTGGCGACCTTCGCAAAAAGACCCCGTGTGTACTGCCCGGACGCATGCTCGTTCTGAACGAGATCATCGCTCCTCTTGCTGGTACTCCCGAGGTCACCTCGATGCTCCAGACTCAGCTTGAGATGGGCAACATGCTCACCGACATGGGCATGACCGCGACACGCTGCCCCGAAGAGCGCTATCGCGTCTGCCTCATGCAGAACATGCTGTGGTCCAACACCGGCATCATGGACTGGATGGAAAAGACCTACGGCGCAATCACCGTTATGGACGGCTTCGGCTATCAAGACGGCCTCATCTTCGAGGATCTGGACAACTGGGAACATGTCAAGCTTCAGCTTGCTGAGTCTATGCTTCTCGTTCCGATGATCCACGGTGCAACCGGCCCGACAGAGTACTGGCTCAAGGTCATTGACAAGATGTATGAAGAATACAAGGTCAATGTTTCCATCTTCATGGGTCATGTTGGCTGCAAGCACACCTGGGCTTCCGGCAAGATCGTTACCGACTACATCCAGGAGAAGTACGGCATCCCCACCCTTTATGTCGACGTCGACGCGATCGACCCGCGCTACAAATCCAACGACGAACTCCGCGCCCAGATCGGCGAGTACATGGAATCCGTCGTCGGCGCTGAGAATTTCACGAAATAAACACTTACATTTAAATCTCGTCCACGGCCGCAGCATAAATCCTGCGGTCGTGGACAAGGACTATTCATATTATTCACATTGGAAAGCGAGGTAACCATATGGAAAAAATAAAATCTATTGCCGTTACGGGAAAAGGCGGAACGGGCAAGACCGTTGTATCGACCCTTCTAATCCGTCTGCTATCAGAACGTTTCCCCGGCAGAATACTCGCTATTGACGCGGACTCCGCAATGAGCCTTTGCTACACAACAGGATTAAAGGTTGATAAGACGGTCAGCATGCTTCGCAGCGAGCTTGTCGGTATGCGTCAGGCCAGAGATCAGCTTAGCAACGGACCTACAAAGGACCTTATGCGCAGCATACTTGCGCACGGAAAGGGCTTTGACCTTCTGACTATGGGACGTCCGGAGGAGCCGGGCTGCTTCTGCGCCTGCAACGAGCTGCTCCGTTTTGGTATAGATACTCTTGCCAGCGACTACGACTATGTTATCATTGACGGCGAAGCCGGACCCGAGCAGCTCAACCGCCGCGTCATGAAAAGCGTTGACTGCCTGCTGGTTATGGCCGACATGTCCGCAAGAAGCCTCCAGACTGCAGCCGGGATTATTGCTGTTGCAAACGCCGGTGAGAACAGCATCGATGTCAAGGAAACTGGACTTATACTCAACCGCGTCCGCGACGATTTGCCCACGGAAGAGCTTCGGAAAAAGGTCGGGCTCGAAGTATTCGGCGAACTGCCCGAGGATGCCATGGTCAATAAATTTGACCGAGAGGACAGGACGCTCTTTGACCTCCCGATGGACAGCGCCTGCCCGCAGGCTGTCCTTGCAATTGTAAAGAAGCTTATTCCCGAGTTTTAATCTTCGGTTCAAAAGGAGTGACCTCTATGCACGACGGAATTGAACATGACACCCTCGGCTATCACGTACACGCAGATGGGACAGCGCACTGTCACAGTGATGAACATGAAAACGGATGTACGCCTCATCCACATGTTCACACCAATAAAAAAGCGGTCCACGACCGTCTGTCAAAGGCGAAGGGCCACCTGGAATCCGTAATACGCATGATTGATGACGACAGGGATTGCGCGGAGGTGCTCGTTCAACTGGCCGCTGTCAGATCCGCGATAAACAACGCCGGCAAGGTTCTCCTTCAGGACCATATTTCAGAGTGTGTCACCGAAGCTGTTATAAAAAACGATAAGCAGAAATTGATAGATCTGAATAAAGCCATAGAACAATTTATAAAGTGACGAAAGCCACCCCCGACCCTATACGGAGCCTGCGCGCCTCTTCGGGCCTGAGATTTCAGGTTCACGAAGGCCGCGCAGGCTCCGTTTCCCGTTGTGACGATTCTAAACCATTTCATCAGACAAAAGAGCTATAGATGTCTGAATAATCATAATTTTGTGATGTTTTTATATTGAATATGTACAATATTGCTTGAAAATTCTGGCTTTTTAATCAGTTGAAATTCGTTGCAAATTATATTTCCATGATGTAGAATTGATATGTAAATGTGTTTACGGCACAACACATTTCACACAAATTTATCGATAAGGGAGTTTATTTACTATGGCGAAGAGAAACCTCAACTGCGACTGGCAGCAGTACTACAAGGATCATCTGATCAGCATTGACGATGCCGTCGATAAACTTCAGGACGGCGACGTCGTATATCTCGGACAGGCCACCATGGTTCCGCTCACTTTCCTGGACGCTATTTATGACAAAAAGGACCAGTTCAAGAATCTCAGCTTCTGGTACAACGTCATGAGCGGCCCGGCAAACATGGTCTTCGATCACGAGTCCAGAGAACACTTCCACCTTAAGAGTATTTACCAGCTCCCCATCGAGCGTATGGGCGTTGACGAGCACACATTGGAGTTCCTCGGCTCCGGCTATGACCAATACGATAATACGACTCAACATAGTTTTTGATTTTATAT
>JASDTK010000280.1:9686-10557 GCA_041891555.1 Oscillospiraceae bacterium | reverse complement strand
CATACACCAGTACATCAGTATGATGAAAATAACGCCGTAGGTGTCGATGGTCGCAATGCGCGTCTGCACGAAGTGCATGAAATCAAATGCGAACAGCAGGGTTCCGCAGGTTGAAATTGCCGTGGAGCCGTAGAGGTTCTTGATAAAAATATAGAAGAACGGCAACATTAATACGCCGAACAGCGCTCCCATGAAGCGCCACCCGAAGGGGTTGAGCCCAAAGGCTCTGATTCCCAGTCCTATTATAAGCTTACCGAGCGGAGGATGGGTATTCTCATAGGGCTTAATATTGCGGATATTCTCATAAGCCGTGCGCGCGTGATAAATTTCGTCGAAATACGCGCTGTTCATATAGGTCATAACATCCGGCACCGTATCCTGCTCGTCAAAAAGCGTCGCACAACCCGCGTCAAATTTCATCACATTGGGAGGGATGCGATTCCCGTCCGCGCCGTAGATGGCAAGCTCCCCCATTTCGAGCGTAGCGTCTCCAATAATGCGGATATACTTCGCGGGCTTATTTGCGACACTCAGCTTCGCTTCGTTCCACTTGAAAATGTCAGAGTATTTCTGCTCCATCGTTGATTCATCGGTGTAGGTCTCCCCGTCCAGCGAATACTGTAAAAAGTAGTTGCCGGTATACAGCCCCGAATAGTACATAACGCGCGATATGGGAGTCTCCTCCGGCAGCTCGACTATGACATACCGGCCTTTCTCGGAGAAGTGACAGAAGCTCTCGGGATCCTGTCTGTCTCCCAGCCCGTAAAAAGCCACGGCCGCGTAAATAACCGTGATGAGTATAAGCGGCAGGGCATCCCTTGCCGTCATCGGAAAGCGCCAGCGACGAGATCGAGGTGAGCATCGGCAGGTG
>JASDTK010000280.1:0-9676 GCA_041891555.1 Oscillospiraceae bacterium | reverse complement strand
CCTATTTCCTCTGGTCCTCTACTCCTGATGAAATCCTGCTTAAAAAGGCGCAAATATAAAGCGAAGAAAAAGAACACGAGCGCAATTGCCAATATTAAAAAAAGCACAGGAAGAATTTGCATTTTGTTGTCACCTGTTTCCGGACAAAAATCAAAAGTTACGGGGTATTCGCTTTAACGGAAGCCCTAACGGATCAGCCCATTTTTACCGTAACATCCAGCGCAAGCTCGATCATTTCCGCAAAGCCGAGCTGTCTTTCCTCGGAACTCATCTCTTCCGGTCTGTAGATGTGGTCGGAAATTGTGCAGAGGCACAGCGCACGCTTACCGGCTCTCGCCGCGGTGAGATACAGTCCCGCTGCTTCCATCTCTACGGCAAGTATGCCCATTTTTTTCCACTTGTCCATCGAAGAATTCTCGTCGCCGTAAAAGTTGTCACTGGAAAAAACACTTCCGACTTTGATGTTCAGTTTTTTCACCTCGGCACATTCGACCGCAGTCCGAAGCAACTCGAAACTCGCAGTCGGCGCGAGAGTCCCGGGAACGCCGAATTTGTCGGCAAAGTTTGAGTCGGTGCTAGCGGACATGCCCGCCACAATGTCGCGGAGTTTCAAATCGTCCGAAAGCGCGCCCGCGCTTCCGACTCTTATAATGTTCTCCACTCCGTAAAAGTTGTACAGCTCATAGCTGTAAATTCCAATTGAAGGTATTCCCATACCGCTCGCCATAACCGTGACAGGCACGCCGCTCTTTGTGCCTGTGTAGCCCTGCACGCCGCGCACGTTGTTCACAAGTACGGGGTTTTCAAGAAAGTTCTCGGCGATAAATTTAGCTCTCAGCGGGTCGCCGGGCATAAGAACGGTTTTTGCTATCTGTCCCTTTTCTGCGCTGTTATGCGGTGTTGCCATATGATTAATCCTCCGTTAAATTCAAAAGTGGTATCCTTGGCATAGGATACCACTTTTTGCGAAACTATTCAAGCGGTGAAGCTTTTTCATGTGTACAAAGTTTTCCGCAGGTGCCTCAGAGGTCTTGCAGACGAGAAAGCGCTGCCCGTCGCTGTAAGACCATCGGACGCCTCAGAGGTCTTGCAGACAAGAAAAAGCCGCTCGTCGCTGTATTAAGATACAGCAGAGCGGCTTTGACGTAGTAAGCAAAAAGCCATGCTTTTTGCGGTGCAAGTCTTCTGTGGTGCCCGATTAGACGAGCTTGGCCTGATTGATTTTTACTCCGGGTCCCATAGTCGAGGCTGTGACGCAGCTTCTGATATACTGGCCCTTTGCGGCGGCAGGCTTGGCCTTGATAATCGCGCCGATAAGCGTATTGAAGTTATCATTTAGCTTTTCGGGACCGAAGCTCACTCTGCCGATGGGGCAGTGGATGATGTTGGTCTTGTCCAGACGATACTCGATTTTACCGGCCTTGATTTCCTTGACCGCCTGAGCGATGTTGGGAGTAACCGTTCCGGCCTTGGGGGTAGGCATGAGGCCCTTAGGTCCGAGAATCTTACCGAGACGTCCGACAACACCCATCATGTCGGGTGTCGCGACAACGACGTCGTAATCGAAAAAGTTCTCGCGCTGGATTCTATCGACCATGTCCTGTCCGCCGACATAATCCGCGCCTGCGTCCAGAGCTTCCTGCTGACGCTCGTCCTTGCAGAAAACAAGAACCTTGCGGGTTTTGCCGGTGCCGTGGGGAAGAACGATGGCGCCGCGGACCTGCTGGTCAGCGTGACGGGAATCGACGCCGAGTCTTACGTGCAGTTCTACGGTTTCGTCGAATTTTGCCTTGGAAGCCTTGATGACAAGCTCAAATGCTTCGGTGGGATCATAAAGTACTGTTTTATCAACGAGCTTAACGCTCTCTTTGTAGTTTTTACCTCTAAACAATTTAGTTTTCCTCCTTGTAATGTGGTTCGTCGGATGGAATTATCCTCCCACGTAAAGGGAACGGCGGCGTATGCGCCGAAACAATTTATGCTTTGGCGACGTTTACGCCCATGCTGCGGCAGGTGCCGGCGACCATGCTCATTGCGGATTCAATGGTTGAGCAGTTGAGGTCGGGCATCTTAAGCTCGGCAATTTTGCGGAGATCCTCGCGGCTCAAGGTCGCGACCTTATCACGCTGAGGTACTCCGGAGGCATGCTCGATGCCGCAGGCCTTCTTGACAAGAAGCGCGGTCGGGGGAGTCTTTGTGATAAAGGTAAAGGTACGGTCCGAATAAACCGTAATGACGACGGGAATCATCATTCCCATGTCGCCCTTTGTACGTTCGTTAAAATCCTTGGTGAACTGGCCGATATTTACGCCGTACTGACCAAGTGCGGGACCTACGGGAGGAGCAGGGGTTGCCTTGCCCGCGGGAACCTGAAATCTGACAATGCCAACAACTTTCTGTGCCACTTTAAGTGCACCTCCTAATTATTCTGAAACATATTCGACCTGGTAGTAATCCAGATCGACGGGCGTCTCCCTTCCGAACATGGAGACGATGACGCGGACTCTGTTTTTGCCGGTGTCGACTTCCTCGACTGTTCCCATGAAACCTTCGAGCGGGCCGTCGTTTACCTTGACGGTATCGCCGACCTTAAAGCCTTCAACTATCTCATGGCGTTCAACACCCAAATCGAGAATTTCCTGTTCGGTAAGCGGAACGGCTTTCCCGTCGCTACCCACGAAACCGGTAACTCCGCGCACATTGCGAACCAGATGCCAGCTCTCATCGGTAAGGGTCATCTTAACGAAAACATAGCCCGGATAGGTCTTGCGTTCAACGGATTTTTCGCCGTTGTCGGTAATCTCCGTAACCGTTTCCATCGGGATATTGACCTCTGTGATTAGCTCCTGCATCCTGCGATTTTCGGCTGCTTTCAATATTGCCGCGGCCACAGCATTTTCATAGCCGGAATATGTGTGGACAACATACCACAATGCATCTTCAGCCATGCTATTAACCTACCAGTTTGATCAGCGCGTTGACCCCTGCGTCTGCAAGAGAATCGAAACCCCAGAGTACGATTGCGGAGGCAAAGGTAAGTGCCAGCGCAACAGTCGTGTTCTTGACAGTCTGTTGCCTTGTGGGCCAGACGACTTTCTTGAGCTCGCTCTTAAGGTCGCGGAACCATTGAGTCAAACGCTCCTTAGTGCTTCTCTTTTCATTTCCGGTAGCTTTTTTGACTGCTTCTGTGGTCGTGGTCTTTTTTACCGCGTCTTCCTTGGCTTTTGACATTTGAGCACATCCTTTCTCAAAAAAACTACTTTGTTTCTGAATGCGTAGTGTGCTTATGGCAGAACGGGCAATACTTGCTCATTTCAAGACGGTCGGGGGTATTCTTCTTGTTCTTGAAAGTATTGTAGTTCCTCTGCTTGCACTCGTTGCATCTCAGTGTTACTTTTACTCGCATATCGGCACCTCCTTGTTATATTTGGCCATTTAAGCCACGTTGCCTCCCTGTTCGGATCGGGCAGCCTGATTTGGCGAATTTTCGCGCGCGAAAACAGAGCCTCTCCGCCGACAGGTAATGTGTATTTTAGCACAATGTTTTGCGCCGGTCAACAGTTTTCTTCTCGTTTTTTATATAAGATGCAGCAAAGTATGGTTATTTTTATAAAACATCGTAAACGCCGTTATTCTGTGGCGGCACGAACCGGTTTCCATCTGATTTTCGGTCATTGCTACAAGAATCGTTTGCGTGTTGATTTTAACGGTCTTCTGATGTTATACTAATACAATAATCACGGCGGAGGCGAAAATATTGACTGCGGAAGAAGCTATGCAATTTATCCACGAAAAGGTCTGGCAGGGCTCAAAGCCCGGGCTTTCGCGCACGAGAGAGCTTCTTGCAAAGATGGGAAATCCGGAAAAGCGCCTTCGCTTTGTCCATATTGCGGGGACAAACGGCAAGGGCTCGACCTCCGCGATGCTCGCGCGCATACTGAAAGAGGCGGGGCTTAATATAGGCCTCTACACCTCGCCCTATATTTCCGATTTCAGCGAAAGAATGAGGATAAACGAAAAGCCCATAACATCTCAGGAGCTCTCTGCCGTCACCGAATTCTGCGCGCCCTTCGCACTCGAGATGGAGGACAGGCCCACGGAGTTCGAGCTTGTGACCGCAATCGCCATGGAGTATTTTGCCCGAGGCGGCTGTGATGTTGTCGTGCTGGAAACCGGCATGGGCGGCAGACTCGACTCGACAAACGTCATCGAAGCTCCTCTCTGCTCGGTCATTACGAACATCGGGCTCGACCACACTCGCGAGCTGGGAGACACGGTTGAAAAAATCGCTGCGGAAAAAGCGGGTATCATTAAAAGAGGCTGTCCCACCGTGGTCTACGAGCTGCCTGAAAATATAATGGACGTTATTTCCGCTCGCTGCCGCGAGATGTCCTCTCCCCTGAACTCCGCTGAATTCAACGAAATAAAAACCATTTCGGACAGCCGGAGCGGACAGGTTTTCTCATATAAGGAATTTGAAAACCTTGTACTTCCGCTTCTCGGCTCTCATCAGCTCAATAACGCCGCTGTCGCGCTTGAAACCGTCAAGGTTCTGCGCTCGCAGGGCACTAAAATAAGTGGCGACGCAATTAAGCGCGGGCTTGCGGCAGCCGAATGGCCCGCAAGGTTCGAAATAATTTCCGAAAAGCCGTTTTTTGTCGTGGATGGAGGGCACAATCCTCAGTGTGCGGAGACCGTGAGGGACAATCTGATAAAGTACTTCCCCGATATGAAAAGAGTTATTCTTTTCGGCGTACTTGCCGACAAGGATTATATACGTCAGGCGGAACTGCTTAATTCCGCCGCGGACGTTTTTGTGACGATAACGCCGCAAAACAAGCGCGCGCTAGACGCTTTCGAGCTTGCCGAAAAGCTCAGGCACTTCGGTAAACCCGTAATTGCCTGCGAGAGCACGGAAAGCGGCATTGAAGAAGCTCTGAGGCTTGCGGGAGAGGACGGGGTGGTCTGCTCCGTAGGCTCGCTTTATTCGGCGGGCCGCGTGAGGGCATTTTTCGGCAAATAGCCGTATTTTATCGGAGAAGGTGATTATCGGCGCTTCACAGCTAATAATTATTTGGTCAGAGTAGGACTTGGCGCGTTAAGTGCAGGCGGATGGGAGTTGCCGTCCTGACGAAATGGTTTTTACCATGCGGTGCCTTGTCCGCATCCGCTGCCACACCGGAGCGCCGCTCCTTTTGTGGCATGACACGAAAGGAAGTATTGTAATTGAAAACTCGCAGAATCACGGCCGACGCCGTGCTTATCGCAATGTATTTTTTGCTCAGCAATTACTTTGCGATAAACCTTGGCGGTATACGCCTCACTCTTGATGTTCTGCCCATTATTGTGGGCGCCTGTCTTTTCGGACCGATAGACGGCATGGTTATTGGTCTTTTCGGCAATTTTCTGTTCCAGCTCATAGGGCCCTACGGCATTTCCGTCACTACTCCGCTCTGGATGCTGCCGGACGGTTTTTGGGGTCTCTTTACCGGACTTTTTATGTGGAACGCCCTTGAAGCTTCAAAGCTCAGGCGCATTATCGTGCTATGCCTTATCGCTCTTGCTGTCACCACTCTGACAACGGGCGTCATGTATGTGGACTGCCTTGTTTTCAAATATTCCTTTGCGGCCTATGCGCCTTTCGTATTATGGCGCTATATCGCGGGGCTTGTCATTTCGGCTCTTATAGCCCTTGTGCTGACGCCGCTGTTAAAAGCGCTGGAACATATTTTCGTAAAATCCGGAGGTGCTGAAGCTTGAGGATTATGGCAATCGATTACGGCGACGCGCGTATCGGGCTTGCCGTTTCAGACGAAACGGCGACGCTCTGCGGGGAGGCCTGGACTCTCAGCGAGCGCAACGCGAATAGAGCCGCCGATACAATCGTTAAAGAGGCGGCTTTGCGCAATGTAAAACGTTTCGTATTGGGCTACCCGAAAAACATGGACGGAACTCTGGGCGCAAGAGCGGAAAAAAGCGAAGGCTTCAAAAAAGCCCTTGAAGAGCGCTGCGATATACCCGTAACGCTCTGGGATGAGCGCCGCACCTCGATAGCCGCGCACGAAATTCTCCACGCGAATGGCAAAAAAATGATTAAGCACCGCGAAAGTGTGGACGCTGTGGCGGCTTCGCTAATTCTCGAAGGCTTTCTGGGCACCTTAAAATAATGCTCTGAAACATTTTCATTTCCGGCCTCGTCTAATGCTCATAAAAGCAGCACAGAAGCCCTTGAGCCTTTGCGGCCGATTCCGCAAAGGGTCGAACATTTAAACGGAGGAGCGACAATGAAAACGAAAAAATTCTTATCTCTTGCCCTCGCCCTGTTACTTGTCCTTGCGCTTGCCGCCTGCGGCGCCGCAAGCAAAACTTCCAGCCAATCCGCCACAAGCGATGTGGCCGCCGTTCCGCCTCCCGCGGAGGCTGGCGGTGCCTCGTTCGATATGGCGGAAAGCCAGAAAAGTACCCTGACCGATGCCTCCGGCACTACGGTCACCGCGGAAAGTGTGACCGAACTCCCACCTGCAGACAAAATTATCTATACCGGCTATGCCACGCTCGAAACTCTCGATTTTGACAAAACCATGACTGATTTGCAGCAGCTGATAACAGCCTGCGGCGGCTTCGTTCAGTCCTCCAACGTGACCGGCGGCGACTACAGCTCGATTTATGGCGGAAATGCTGTCTCCCGCACTGCGGACTATACCATCCGCATCCCGGTGGATAAGTTCAAATCCGTCACAGACAGTCTCAAAAATCTCGGAAATGTCGTATCCAGCAGCACGAATGCCGACAACATAACAATGCAGTACACGGACACCCAGTCCCGTCTGGATGCTTATAAGACCGAGGAAACAAGACTTTTAGAGCTGCTTGCCAAGGCTTCGACCGTTGAGGATATGTTGGCGATTGAAACGCGTCTTTCCGACGTGCGCTACAATATTGAAAGCCTGACCTCGCAGCTTAAGAACTGGGACTCACAGGTGAGCTACTCCACCCTCACACTGTCCATACGCGAAGTTGCGCTCTATTCAAAGGACAATTCCGCAACCGTGAGCTATGGCGAACAGCTTAAACAGACCTTTACTCATTCTCTCTACTCGCTCGGAAGCTTCTTCAAGGGCTTTTTCAAGTTCCTCGTCGCGGTCTTCCCCGCTCTCGCAGTGCTTGCGGTCATCGCGGTCATCGTCCTTCTCATAGTGAGAGCCTCGAACAAGAAGAAAAAGGCAAAGCTGCCTCCGGTACCTCCCACACAGAATTTCGGGCCTGACGACGGCAGACCGCCCTATAATCAGTAACCCTCATCATATTAAAAGCGCCCGAAGATTCAAGAAATCTTCGGGCGCTTGTTCTATTTCGTCATCTTTTCGGAGCTGCCCTCTGCGGGTTCCGCGATATGTACCAATCCGTCCTTAACACTGAGCTTACCTGCACAGTAAAGCGCTACAGCCCGCGGAAGTATCACGTTTTCGGCCTCCTCCAAAATACGCCGCTGTAGCGTCGCCGGGGTATCGTCCTCGCGCACCGCGACCGCCTTCTGGAGTATTATTGGCCCCGAATTAGGTTTTTCCGCCGCGAAATACGCCGTTGCTCCGGTTATTTTGATTCCGGCTTTGAGCTGGGCTTCCTGTATCGCGAGTCCAGTAAGCTCCTCGCCTGTGAAGGCGGGCATGACCGAGGGGTATGTATCGATTATCCTTCCGCCGAAATGCTTGAAAATCGGTTGGGTCAACTCGCTTTCAAAGCCCGCGAGCACTACAAGCTCGATGTCTAAATCGCGCAGCTTGTCCAGAACAGCAAAACCGAAAACTGTCTGACTTGGGAAAAGCTCCCTGTCCACAACATAGCAGGGTATGCCGGCCGCCTCAGCACGCTTGAGCGCATACGCCCCGGGATTCGAGGAAATCACCGCAGTAAGCTCGCACCGCGGAATCTCTCCAAATGTGCCCGCATCTATCAGAGACTGTAGATTCAGCCCCCCTCCCGACACTAAAACCGCAGTTTTGACCTTTTTTTCAGCTTTTTTTGATACCGAATGTTTAAGATCTGTTGAACTTGTTTGATTCTGCTTCAATTAAATTCCCCCAATAGCTTTCTGGCGCATTGGCTGTTCAGAGATTCAGCGGAAATGAGTCTTTCGACGCTCCGCCTTCGCTCCTCCCTATCGTCGAACTGAACCACAGCCCTTTCAGTCATGCCTATCAGTTTTTCGGATGTCAGTTCCTCAAACTGTATGCAGTTTTCATTTCCGACGCTGTCCAGAAAAGCGGTCACCTTCGGGTCATAGGATACTCCGACTATGGGTACGCCCTGCGAGGACGCGAATATAAGCCCGTGCAGGCGCATTGATATAACAGCCCTCATGCGGGAGAGAATACCGATTGTAAGTGCGGAATCCATAGCCTCGCTGATAACGGCGGCGTCTTTTCTCATGAGAGAACGCACAGTCTGCGTAGCTTCCCCGTCCTCAATGTGGTTGACAAGAAGAAAAACCGGAGTGAGTCCCATCTTTTCGGATACAAAATCGGCGGTTTCCGCAAAGGCCTTGGCTTTATCCGCAAAGCCCGCCCAGCTTCGTACGGAAAAGCAGACATAATCACCCTCGGGCTTAAGTCCGTATTTCAGGAGCTCCTCGGAAATTCTGTCATCCTGCGACGCCGGCAGCGTCAGGGCGGGGTCGGAACTGACGATTAATTCGGGTCCTTTGACGCCCATGCGTTCAAGCTCCGAAAGGCTGAATTTCTCGCGAAGAGTAATGATATCGACGTCTCTGCTGAGAATCCGCCGTATAAGTTTCTCGTCCCTGTTATCGACGATAGGCCCCATGCCGCAGCCGTACATCATAACGGCATTCCCCATTCTCTTCGCCGCTGAGATAGTATAGAGATAATACCAGAGGCTTCTCCGGCTCGTAACATTCTGAATAAGGCTTCCGCCGCCGCTCAGATAAAGCTTTGTACTCCTGATTACGCGGTGAAAGGCCGGAATATTAAACATGTGCACACAGTCTATCGAGTATTTAAGACGGGTCTCCCTCGGCTTGCGGGAAAGCGCCGTTATCGGCATAAAGGGGTCCAGCTCGCGCATCTCTCCGACAATGGCTTCCAATATCGCGTCGTCCCCCGCGTTTCCCATTCCGTAGGCTCCGCAGATGATAACTCCGTTACGAGCGCCGTCTTTTTTAATTTTCTCGCGGCGAAGAACTTCGGCATAAATGTCAAGCTGGCGCTGTGTCGTCGCTTCAACGGAAAATTCCCGCTTTGCCTTTTCATAGAGAGCCTCCCCAAATCTTTTCCGGAGCTCAGGGCTTTCGGCAAGCTCCGAAAGTCTCTTTCCCAGAGATTCATAGTCGCCCGCGTGAAAGAGATAGCCCGTTTCGCCGTCGCGGATAAGCATCGGAACTCCCCCTACGCGCGAGGAGACCGTTGCAAGGCGAGCTCTGGCGCCCTCCGTAATCGCGTAAGGAAAGGTCTCAGATACGGAAGTCAGAGTATTTATATCAATAGCCGCGAAAAAGCTGTTTATTTCGGAAATCCAGCCCGGGAAGGCCACCTTTGCGGAAACGTCGAGTTCCTGCGCAAGAGCTTTCAGATTATCTTTTTCCGTTCCGTCTCCCGCTATAACCAGTCTGAGTTTAGGGGAGAATTTTGCCGCCTCTGCAAATCCCTTAATTAGAGTA
>JASDTK010000279.1:0-1777 GCA_041891555.1 Oscillospiraceae bacterium | reverse complement strand
AGTAAATTGAGCTTTTAAAAATCTGACTGCCGTGTTCAGCCTCCCAGCCTCATCTTCGGACAGGACAAGCCCTTCGGTTCCCTTTTCCGCGGGAACGTATTCCACGAAAAATACAGCGCCGCAGCCCTTGCTCCTCAAGTCTTTCAAAAACCCCTCGCTCACGACTGCTTTCAGGTTACGGTTCGTTACGGTTACGGAGGCCGCAAACAAAACCCTCTGCGTATGTAGTTTTTCCATAGCGTTCCCGACATTCTTTGAAACGCCTTCGCCTCGGCGCAGGTCGGTCTCCTTCGCGTCGCCCTCGATGCTGAAAAAGGGGATAAGATTACGGCGTTTGTTAAACAATTCAATATATGCCTCATCCATAAGCGTCCCGTTTGTAAAAATCGGGAATATCATATTTGGAAAATCCGCCGCCATACTTATTATATCACGACGCAGCAGGGGCTCGCCTCCCGCAAGCAAGACAAACGATATACCAAGCTCGGAGGCCTCTGCAAGCACCTTTTTCCAGTCGTCGACGCTCATTTCCTTTTCGCCCTGGTTTTCCGCACAGATACCGCCCGCTCTGGCATAGCAGCCGGCACAATGAAGATTGCATTTTGAAGCAATGCTCGCTATCAGGAACGGCGGGATATGATGGCCGCGCTCCTCGTGCTTCTGTCTTATTTCCGTACTTAAAGCAAGCGATGGGACAAGTGACATGAGAAAGTCGGTACTTTCACATTCAGAAATATAGAAATTTGATAAGGCCGTGGCGATTGAGCCTATCCCCTGTTCAATGAATCTATTTAAGTCCATGCTATGTTCCTTTTACTATATTTCTATTATAGGAATACTGCCCGAGCAATTCGCTCCTTCAGTCCACAGTTATACTCAATGTAAAACAGTGCTGCTGATGCGACAAGTAAGGGCAGGAAAACCGGTAATGTCCATCCCATTGTGAGCGTTCCAAGGTTATACATATCAATTACTATCTCAACTGCAAGAGTATAAACGCCTGCTATGAAGAACAACGCGCCGGATTTAAACAGATTAGAGAGCTTTTGCATTTTGATAATTGTTACCAGCGAAAACACCATAAGCGCTGCAAGCGCCGCCAGCGGCAGGCCCAGCGGCAAAACCCACTTTGTCGATCCGTTTATATGCCCAATCATAAACAGGTATGCGGCAACAACGGTCGTGTCGGCAATCAAACAATAACTAAGCTTCGGTCTATCAAACAGCTTCGGCAGGAAAGCGAATACAAACAAACAGGCCTCGGCACCCCAAATATACGGGCCCCAACTGATATGTCCGTCTACCAGGATGTCAATTATAAAGCAGCACAGGGCGGGAAACAGCAGAGCAATCAGTCCTTTCAGCGCGGTATGCTTGCTGGCTAAAGGAACTTCTTCGCTGTTCGCCGGATAAGCTCTGTCTGAAGCGGAAGAATTCCGAATCACTGGCGTCCCGCATAGCGGGCAGATGCTTTCCGTGTGCGCGAGATACACTCGGCATTTTGAGCAATAATGATTTTTCAAGCTGTCATCACCCGTTACTTTCAAGAGTAATATTAATCCCCATACTTGAGAGCATTGTAAAAAACTTTCTTTCCACCAGCGGCTCTTTTATCGTCCTCGAAATGTTTAAGCAGAGCTTATTTTCAAAGCTGACGCAGCCACAAGATACCGGGTTCAAACCCGCGCCAAGCATGAAGCCAATACGCTCGATATACTTTGACATTTCGTCAGGCAGTCGAACTAAGCCCAGATTTGAAAGAGTTACGCTGTTATAC
>JASDTK010000278.1:2142-10632 GCA_041891555.1 Oscillospiraceae bacterium | reverse complement strand
ATGTTGCCTATAATCGCTACGATGAGGATATAGCGCTGGAACCGAAGAGCGTTGTTCTCAGTTCAAAGCCTAAACGCGAGGACAAAGCAGAGGAAAAACGCGTTGAGCTGCACCTGCATACCCGCTATTCCACACTCGACGCGCTGACTGATCCCGAGGAGGCGGTTAAGCGCGCGTCCGAATGGGGACACCCCGCAATCGCGTTTACCGACCACGGCGTCGCGCAGGCTTTTCCGGAGGTCTGGCACGCGGGCAAAAAATACGGAATCAAGATTGTCTACGGCATTGAGGGCTATTACATAAACGACGTCGACGACAAGCTTGCCATAACAGGCGAAACGCAGGGCGAGCTCTCGGACGAATACTGCGCCTTCGATATCGAAACGACGGGACTTAACGCGAATGTAGAGCGCATGACCGAAATTGGCGCCGTTATCATGAAGGACGGCGAGGTCGTATTACGTTTTCAGACCTTTGTGAACCCCCAAAAGCCCATACCGCGCGAAATAACGGAGCTTACGGGCATTACGGACAGGGACGTTTTCGACGCTCCCGAGGAGCTTGATGCGCTGAAGAGCTTCATGGAATTTGCGGGTGAGCGCACACTTATCGCACACAACGCGGAATTTGATATAGGCTTTATGAAAGCGGCCGCAAGGCGCGCGGGCATAGCTTTTGAACCGACCTATATCGACACATTGACGCTTGCGCAGACGCTGCTGCCCGACCTCAGGCGCTTCAAGCTGGATATCGTTTCGGGACGTCTCGGACTACCCGATTTCAATCACCACAGGGCTGACGACGACGCGCTGACCTGCGGACGCATAATGGCAAAATTCGTCAGAATGCTTGCGGAGCGCGGTGTCACAAGACTGGATGAGCTGGAGGGCTATGCTCGGACTGAAAGAGGGACTCATGGGCGCCAAAGCCGCACAAAGCATATTATTATCCTTGTTAAGAACAAAAAGGGACTTAAAAACCTCTATGAGATAATCTCAAAATCACATCTTGAATACTTTAAAAAGAATCCGATAATCCCCAAAAGCCTGCTTATGAAGTACAGAGAGGGGCTCATCGTCGGCTCAGCCTGCGAAGCGGGCGAGGTTTTTGAAGCCGTAAGTCACCATAAGAGCGACGAAGAACTTCAACGGCTCTGTATGCTCTACGATTATCTTGAGATTCAGCCGCTGTGCAACAACATGTTCATGCTCGATAACGGCACGGCGAAAAACGAGGAGGAGCTGCGGGATTTCAACCGCCGAGTCATTGAGCTTGGCGAAAAATTTATTAAGCCCGTAGTCGCTACGGGGGATGTGCATTTTCTAGATCCTGAGCAGGAGATTTTTAGGCACATCCTGCTTGCCGGGCGGAGTTTTTCGGATGCGGATAAGAGCCTTCCGATGTATTTCAAGACAACGGACGAAATGCTGGAGGAGTTTTCCTATCTCGGAGAGGCTAAGAGCCACGAGATCGTCATTACAAACCCACGGGCGATTGCCGATATGTGCGACGAAATCGAGCTGCTGCCTAAGGAGCTCTTCGCTCCGAAAATCGAAAATTCCGCTGAGGACCTTCAGAAGCTGGTCTACGACCGTATGCATGAGCTATATGGCGAAAACCCACCCGAAATCGTAAAAGAGCGCGTCGAAACCGAGCTTCACGACATCATAAGCTGCCAGTATGACGTCATCTATATGTCGGCGCAGAAGCTGGTCGCAAATTCGCTTGAGGCGGGCTATCTGGTCGGGTCGCGCGGAAGCGTCGGTTCGTCGCTTGTCGCTTTCATGTCGGGTATAACGGAGGTAAACTCCCTGCCCGCGCATTACCGCTGCCCCAAATGCAAATACAGCGATTTCGAGAGCGGAAAGGGCTATGGCTGCGGTGCGGATATGCCCGATAAAATCTGTCCCGTCTGCGGGGAAAAGCTCATGAAGGACGGTTTTGATATTCCGTTTGAAACCTTTTTGGGTTTCGGCGGAGACAAGGTTCCGGATATCGACCTCAATTTTTCTGGCGAGTATCAGTCACGCGCACACAAATACACGGAGGAGCTTTTCGGGCGCGACCACGTTTTTAAAGCCGGTACTATCAGTACCCTCGCCGAAAAGACGGCCTTCGGCTATGTAAAAAACTTTTTGAACGAGCAGGGCAGAAAGGTTACAAAGGCGGAGGAGAACAGACTTGCCCAGGGCTGTGTCGGCGTCAAGCGCACGACAGGTCAGCATCCGGGCGGGCTTGTCATAGTTCCGCAGAACATGGACGTCACGGATTTCTGCCCAGTCCAGCACCCTGCTGATGACCCAGAAAGCGATATTATAACCACCCACTTCGAGTATCACAGCATGGAGGCAAACCTCCTTAAACTTGACGAGCTCGGGCACGACGACCCGACCATGATAAAGATGCTTGAAGATTTGACAGGGGAGAATGCAAGACATATTTCGCTGGATGACCCCGATACGATGGGGATTTTCTGCTCACCGAAGCCTCTCGGACTTCCTGAGGACGACCCCATAATCGGAAAAACGGGGACAATCGGAATACCCGAGTTTGGAACAGGCTTTACCCGACAAATGCTGGTTGACACAAGCCCCAAAGATTTCGATACGCTGGTTCGGCTATCCGGTTTTTCGCATGGTACGGACGTTTGGGCGGGCAACATAAGAGAGCTGGTGCTTTCGGGGACCGCGACGGTTAAAGAAACTGTCGGCTGCCGCGACGATATTATGCTCTACCTCATGTCGAAAGGCATGGAGCCCAAAAAGGCATTCAAGTTCATGGAGGTAGTCCGCAAGGGTGCTATCCACAAGGGCAAGCAGTGGCCGGAGGGGATAGTCGAGGAAATGCAGCAGCTTGGTGTGCCGGACTGGTACATCGAGTCCTGCCGCAAAATCCAGTACCTTTTCCCGAAAGCACACGCGGTGGCATACGTAATGATGGCGTTTCGCATTGCTTATTTCAAGGTGCATTATCCGCTGGCCTACTACAGCTGTTATTTTTACCGCCGCAGTGACAGCTTTGACGCGGTACTGATGACCAAGGGTATCGAGCCCGTCCGGAAAAAGATTAAAGAGATAAGGAATGACCCCGCAGCGAGCAAAAAGAACGAGGATATGCTTACAACGCTAGAAGCGGTTTATGAATTCTATCTCAGAGGCTTCGATTTTTCCCGTATTGACCTCTACAAATCCGAGGCGACGAAATTTGTCATCGACGGGAATTCGCTTATACCGCCTTTTATCGGAATAGCGGGACTCGGCGAGGCCGCGGCGAACGACCTCGTGAAGTGCCGCGAGAGCGGAAGAAGATTCATCTCTGTCGAAGAGGTCATGTGCGCTTGCCCGAAGGTCAGCCAGACACATATGCAGCAGCTCAAGGAGCTCGGCGCTCTCGGCGATATGCCCGACACGAGCCAGATGAGCCTGTTTTAAAAAGATGACAGCCGGTTTTCAATTGAAAACCGGCTGTTTTGCTACTTGATTTCTATACTTATCGGCGTATCGAAAGCTACACGGCGGGAGTAGGCGGGGCAGAGCCACACCTCGTCGCAGGTATAGTCAATGAGGTCAAACTCTTCTATAAACCTCCCGGGCAGCCCAACGAAAACATTTTTCTCGGAGTCCCAGTATCCGCCCCCTGAGGAGGACATCCCGTTCAGATCGTGTTCCTTGCCCTCGGCGTCAAAATATGTCCAGCCCCAGAGCTGGTAAGTGTTATTTTCTTTGATTATGGGAGCGGAAAAAATGATAGTCCAGCCGTTCTTTTTTCTGTCCGAGAGCTCAAATTTAACACCTTCGGGAAGAGCCTCCGCCGTTTTGTTCTTCAAATCGACGCGTACTTTTTCCATATCCTTATTGAGCCAAGTAACACCGATTATATGCAGGGTGAGATGCTCACTGTCCGAAAAAAAGGCACTTTCAAGCATGTAAGTTGCCATCATCGGACTATCAGGTTTGCCGTATGCCGTTATTCCGTTCGAAATTCCCTCAAAACGCTCGCCTTTTTCGTTTTCAACGTAGAATTCAAGACCTACCATCCACGCAGTGTTGCTCTCATCGTCGCCAAAGGTAAAGCGCATATGCGTGGGGTATATTTCCGCGGCTGTGAGAGTGAAAACCTGACCGTCCATAGTGAAACTCTTGCTTAAATCGATTATTTCACCTTTTTCGGTGAAATTCGGGTCAAGCTTGAGAGTGAAATTGAGCTCCGCTATGAAAACCGGTTCTTCGTATTCGTATTCATTAAGGACGTTGGCGTCAGAAGGCGGAGCCGTAGCCTCCTTTGTCAAGGTTCCGTTATCTCGTATTTTGAGGCTGAGCATCACTGTATCAGGCATGGTGCCGGAAGCAAAATCAACGGTGATTTTCCGCAGCTTACCGTTTTCGGCATCCCAGCCGCCAGAGCCGATACTGCATGCTTCCAAATATTCGCCGTCCGTGCCCCGAAGCTCGGGTGTCACATCCATAGCGGAATAAACCTCGGAATTAAGCGTATAGAAAATATTCAGCTGCTTCTGGTCGACAATGACGTATTCAATCCTTGCCGTAATGCCATTTGCTGACTGCTCCAGATCCATAGGCTGAACGTATTCATTTTCGACGGCTGCCGATAGAGAGGGTGACATGGCAACAAACTTCGCAAGCTCGCGCAGTACCGGAAGGCGCCCCGCGGCGTAGGCAAAGGTCGGAGAAACATTGACAAGCAGTACAAAAACGGCAAAAACCGCAGCGAGCGTCCCGAGCGGAGCGAAAACCGCTCTGTGAACATGACGTCGATGTTCCCGGCGCTTTAAAATCGCCCTGTTCAGCGTGAAATCCAGTCTCAAAGGAGCCTCGTCGAGCTCTTCTAGGAGGCTCTCATACTCCTCATTTCGATTCATAATAAAGTTCCTCCTCCGAAAAATCGAGCCTTAAAAGCTTCAGCGCTCGGCGCAGGCGAGTTGCCGCCGTGCCCTGGGGGATTTGAAGTGCCAAGGCGGTTTCGTTTGTCGTCAGTCCCGAAAAATAACGCAGAATAATTGGCTCCTTCAGCTCCTTCGGGAGCCTCATAACAGCGTCTCTTATCGGAAGTGCATCATACTCTTCGATGGCTTCTTCCGGCAGCTCGGGCAAAGAGAGTGTGTGTTTCCTGCGACGTAACTCCGTTTTGCACTCATTAATTAGGATCCGTGTCATCCAGGTGCCAAAGTATTCCGGCTCACGGAGCTTTTTGAAGGACAGGAGCCCCTTGTATACCGCCTCATCAACGGCGTCCAGCGCGGCGGCCTCGTTCCCGAGATACATAAACGCTGTTCGGTAAAGCCCACCCCTGAGAGCCTGAATCTGCGCGGCGAATTCATTTTCGTTCAAAGGATTGCCCCTTCCTGAGTTTTTGATGATTTCACATATTAGACGCAGCAGCACAAAGAATTTATTTCGCTCGGGGAAATTTTTATAGTGCCACAGGCATATGTATTGGATTATGGAATAATGAACACTTTACGGTTATTATACCATAACGCCGAGCAAGAGATAAAGCACTGCCGGGTTACGTTCAAACCACGGCAGTGCTTTATTCCTTTTCTGTGAAGCTAGAGACTAACCCTCCATTTGCTTTCCTAGAAAGCTTGCTACAGTAACTGCAAGCTTGACCTGTACCTCGGTCGGCTCGGGAGCGCCCTGTTTTGCGGCAAATACTACGCAGCCCATGATGTCCCCCTCTGCGACTATCGGTGCAGCAACCGAAACGAAGAGTATCTCCTCGCCCTCGGCAAACGGAATGTCGATTTTCTGCGAAGCCGCGTAAATCTTGCGCGAATCCATGATGTCCGTCAGCCCGCCGCTTATCCTTTTGTCAACGAGTTCTTTTTTCGGCACTCCCGCGCAGGCTATGACTGTGTCCCTGTCGCAGACCGCAGCAACGCAGTCACCCGATTTATAGAGCGCCTCGCAGATTTGAGCCGCGAAATCTGACAGCTCGCCGACCGGCGAATACTTTTTGAAAATGACCTCTCCGTCTTTTTCCGTATAAATCTCCAGCGGGTCGCCGTCGCGAATTCGAAGTGTGCGGCGGATCTCCTTCGGTATGACAACCCTTCCGAGATCGTCGATCCGGCGTACGATACCTGTTGCTTTCATAAAAAACCTCCCATGCGGCTTATGCGCAAATTGTAATTTCCGGCGGAGCCAATGCTTATGTCTTCGGTGTATGCAAGTCGGGGGGGAACAGGGCATAAACCGTTTGAGTGGCCGAACCGGAAGACTTGATGCTGCTGTCACGTATCCAAGCAACCATATTCTTTGTCAAATCTGGCGCATTATTCTTTTTTTCTGTAAAAATCCGCGGGTATAAAAAAGCCCAAGAATCAATATACCTGTTTACAAATTAATATGGTGAGAGAAAAAAATAAGTAAATTAACATCAGTAATTATTATACGCATTGAATATTAGAATTACAGTCAGACGGCGCAAATGCCGCGGGATACATTTTGCACGTTGATTTTGGTGAGATGCTGTGCTAGAATGACCAGGCTAAAGATTTTGCATATTGAAAACTAATTTTTGAATGAGTGGTAAGTGAATGTCTGATATTACAAAACACGCGATGGCGGCTTCCCTGAAAAAACTGCTGGAGGAAAAGCCCATAGATAAAATTACGGTTAAGGACATTACCGAGGACTGCGGAGTCAACCGACACACATTTTATTACCACTTTCAGGATATATTTGAGCTGATTGAATGGTTCTGCAACGACGAGGCCAACAGCGTCCTTGGATCACATAAATCCTACGATACCTGGAAAAAGGGCTTTCTTGACCTTTACGGCTACCTGCACGATAATAAGGCCATTGTTATGAATGTCTATAACTCCGGATATCGGAATTATCTTGAAAAATACATAAGAAGTCTGGTTCGCCCCTATATAAGGGAGTTTCTCAATATCCAGAGAGAAGGAATGAAAATTTCCGACGAGAAGCTCGAATTCATAGCTGATACATATACCTACGGCATCGTGAGCGTATCGATGGACTGGATAGCAAACAATATGGCGATGCGCTATGACATGTCTATGAACTTCTTTATTAAGCTCCTTGACGGCAGCATGAAGCACACCCTCCAGAAGTTTTCGGAACAGTAAAATACACATTTTTAAAAAAATGGCCAATATTGCACCAATTAATACTTCCGTGGCGGATTTTTCGCCACGGAAGTTTTTTTGCCCATTTTCTTTTTTAAAACCGTGAATTATGCTGTGCGCATTAAGCTGAAGCCCGGAATCGAGTATATGAAAGCATCGGAAAGATGGGACGGCGGCATAAATGCTTTATTACGACAGCATCACCAGTTAAGAAAATATCTCGAAAAGAGGAATTGTCATTTGAAACAATTTGCAAACTTTGTAGTAAAGAAAAAATGGCTCGTATTAATAGCCGCTCTACTTCTTGCAGCCGTTTCCGTGATAGGCGTTCTGCGCACCGGAATCAATTATGATATTCTGTCCTACCTGCCCGATAATCTTGAGTCGGTTATCGGAGAGCATTGTCTGGACAAAGACTTTAATATTGCGAGTACGGCGATGGTGACGGTTAAGAACATGGATAACACCGACATTCTTGCGCTGAAAAGCGAAATAAGCAAGGTCGACGGCGTAGAAAATGTGTATTGGGTTGACGATGTCTCCGACCTGAGCGTGCCCAAGGAGGTTCTGCCGAAGGATTTAAAAAATGTCTTTTACAGCAGTGACGGCAGCGGAACCCTGCTGCTCGTGACCTTTTCCAATTCTGACTCGTCGATGGGCACCATAAAGCAAATTAAAGAGTTTTTGCCCAAGGACGGACTTATCGGCGGCCTTTCTGCGGTATCTGAGGACAACAAGGAACTGACGGAGCGCGAGGTCCCGCTTTACGTTTTAATAGCTGTAGTTCTGGTTCTCATCGTTTTGTTTATGGGTATGGAATCGACTGTTGTACCTTTCCTTGTTATCACCGGAATCGGGTTTGCAATAGTGTATAACTTCGGAACGAACTTTTTCATGGGCGAGATATCCTTTATCACACAGGCCCTTGCCTCTGTCCTCCAGCTCGGCGTTACAATGGACTTCTCGATTTTCCTGATACACAGGTACGAGGAGGAAAAGGCAAAGGAACCGGATAAGGACAAGGCCATGATTACGGCAATTACAATGGCTTTCCACTCAATTTTCGGAAGTTCACTGACGGCTATTGCGGGTTTTCTTGCCCTGTGCACAATGAGCTTCACACTGGGCTCCGACATCGGAATTGTAATGGCAAAAGGTGTGCTTCTCGGAGTCGTAAGCACATTTACGATTCTGCCGGCGCTGATACTCGTCTTTGATAAACAGGTACAGAAGTACAGGCACAAGACCATAATACCGAAGCTGAAAAAATCTTCACATTTTATTGTCAAGTACCACGTGCCTATACTGCTTGTTTTCATCGCGGTACTGGTTCCGTTCATATACGGAAACTTCCATACACAGCAGTATTACAA
>JASDTK010000278.1:0-2132 GCA_041891555.1 Oscillospiraceae bacterium | reverse complement strand
ACAGGCTCAAGGAAGATTACAACATGACGGCAACGGATTTCATCCTCGTGGATGATAAGCTTCCGAGCGCCAAGGTCAGGGAAATGACGGACAAAATTAAGGCGCTCGACGGGATTACGCTAGCGGCCTCTTACAAGGACTATGTGGGCGACAGCATTCCCGGCGACGTTTTGCCGGACGATATCAGGAGCCTGCTCGTGAATAACGGCAGACAGCTGATAGTTGCCAATTCCACATACGAAACGGCAAGCAAAGAGCAGGACAGCCAGCTAGATAAAATCAGCGGCATCGTCAAGTCCTATGATGAAAACGCTCTGATAACGGGCGAAGCTCCGATGACAAAGGATCTGGTAAAGGTCGCCGACAATGATTTCAAGAGCGTGAATTACGCGTCCATAATCGCGGTATTCATAATAATCGCTGTCATCTTCAAATCGGTATCCATTCCCATAATTCTCGTTGCCGGCATAGAGGCGGCGGTCATGATTAACATGGGCATCCCGTATTATACCGGCACCGTGCTCCCGTTTATAGCGAGCATCGTAATAGGAACAATACAGCTCGGCTCAACAATCAACTACGCGATTCTCCTTACAAACAGGTTCAGAGAGGGGCGCAGCAACGGACTTGACACCAAGGAAGCCGTTCGTCTTGCGATAGAAAACAGCTCACGCTCCATATTCTCGAGCGGGCTTGCTTTCTTCGCGGCGACGATAGGAGTGTCGCTCATCTCCGACGTTAAGCTGATTCAAAGCCTGTGTCTGCTTGTTTCCAGAGGAGCCATAATCAGTATGTTTGTCATCCTCTTTGTTTTCCCCTCACTGCTCATTATTTTCTCGGAAGTAATAGAAAAAACAACTTTTCACTGGCTTAAACCGCAAAAAAATATGTGCAAATCAAATATCGAAATAACGGAGGGACTTTAATTGAAATATCCAATAAATAAAACAACCAAAACAGCAGCCATAGCGCTTTCCGCATGTCTTATATTAAGCACCGCAGGCGTTGCTTACGCCAACGTCTATGATGACGCGGCGGCAGGTGCCGTAGCCGGAAAAGCCTCGGCAGAGAAAGCTCTTGCAATAATGCAGGGCATTTCCACACCTGAACCCACTGCAAGCGGAACCGCTGCCGCCGCAAATTCGGATGCTCCCAGCAAGGACGAAACAGTTTATGTAATAGCGAATGCGCAGGGCGGCGTTCAGAAGGTTATCGTGAGCGACGAGCTTAAAAACACCTCGAAAGACGCGAGTATTAATGACCGCTCCTGCCTAAGCGGCATCACAAATCTCAAGGGTACCGAGAAATACACGAAAAACTCCGACGGCACGCTGACATGGAACGCCCAGGGCAAGGATATTTACTATCAGGGCACGACAGACAAAACAGTGCCGGTTCAGCTCAAAGTGAGCTATACGCTCGACGGAAAAGAAATTTCGTCGGAAAATCTCGCCGGCAAGAGCGGAAAGGTCGTAATGCGCTTTGATTACAAAAACGACCAGGACGTCACCGGCGATGTAAGCGTTCCGTTTCTCGCTCTGACGGGGCTTATGCTCGGCAACGACAGCTTCTCAAATATCACGGTATCGAACGGCAAGATAGTTGACGACGGCGACAGCAGCGTGGTTATCGGGTTTGCCCTTCCGGGAATGAAGGAGTGCCTAAATCTGAGCAAAGATACGGGTGAAATTGCAGATTACGTCGAAATTTCGGCGGATGTTAAAAACTTTAAGCTTGGCTCAACCCTTACATATGTCTCCTGCGATTTCGTTAATGAGCTTGGAACGGACAAAATCAACAGCGTGGAAGAGCTTACGGGAGGATTGAGCCAGGTTTCCTCGGCTGTGACCCAGCTTACGGACGGTTCCTCCGCCCTTTATGACGGACTGTGCACGCTGCTTGAAAAATCCGGAGAGATGTCAAACGGCATCGGAACTCTTTACAGCGGAGCTACGGAGCTCTCGACAGGCCTAAACGCACTCGATTCGAACAGCGCGGCGCTTAATTCGGGCGCGTATCAGGTTTTTGCGACGCTCACCTCACAGGCGCAGACACAGCTCAACGCAGCCCTTACGGCAAACGGCCTGAGCGCGGTTACACTGACGCCCGATAATTACAGCGCAGTTCTCGGA
>JASDTK010000277.1:0-1781 GCA_041891555.1 Oscillospiraceae bacterium | reverse complement strand
CGGCTTTCTTATGATTGAAATCGGTGCTTTTATTTCTAGTGCAAATAATTATTAATTCATATCATTATAACATCAGTTTTTGCATTATTCAAGTCAAATACTATAGATATTGGCAAAAACGTACGCACATACGGACAAGCGGACTTGAATGGGCGCAATTATTGACAATTATATTGATAAGTATATAATATCCTAGGAACAAAGGTTTTGAAAGGAAAACTTCTAATATGAGCGATAATTCAGTCAACGGAGCACAGAGCCAGGAATTGCCCAAAATTACAATTAAAAGAGCGAAGAATTTTCAAAGCACCGACCCTCCTCATGAACTTTCAAAAATTAAAAAGGTCATAGGCGTGATGAGCGGCAAGGGAGGCGTGGGCAAATCGCTGGTAACCTCACTGCTTGCCGTCAATATGCAGGCCATGGGGTATAAATCGGCTATACTGGACGCAGATATAACAGGCCCATCCATCCCCCGCACGTTCGGCGTTTCAGGTCAGCCGGAAGCGGACGAAACCGGGATGTATCCCATCCAGAGCAGAACCGGTATTGACCTGATGTCTATAAACTTTCTCCTCCCCAACGACACAGACCCGGTTATCTGGCGCGGACCCGTTATCGGAGGAGCTGTAAAACAGTTCTGGACAGATGTCATCTGGGACAATGAGGAATTTTTGTTTATCGATATGCCTCCCGGCACAGGCGATGTTGCGCTGACGGTGTTCCAGTCCATTCCGGTAGACGGAATCATTGTTGTGACTTCTCCTCAGGAGCTTGTCGGGATGATAGTGGAAAAAGCCGTAAATATGGCGGAAAAAATGAACATCCCCGTGATTGGACTTGTAGAGAACATGAGTTACTCCATCTGCCCTCACTGCGGCGAAAAGTTTTCCGTGTTTGGAGAGAGCCACATCGACGAAATAGCCGAAAAATACAAGATTAGAACAGTTTGCAAGCTGCCGTTTGATCCCGAGCTCGCGGCTTTGGTCGACAAGGGAGAGATTGAAAGCATTCGCAAGGATGTGCTTCATCCGCTTGTCAAAATGCTGATGTTCCTTCACTGAGCGGAATATAAAAATAAACAGAACACAGGCTCCGAAACAGCGGAGCCTGTGTTCTGCTTATCAAAAAAGTATTGCGGCTTCTCTGTAGTCCGTAATGTAAAAGTCTGAAAGTTCTTTGATTTCGTCCTGATACGCTTTTTGCGAGTCGTCGTATACTGCTGCGACAGGGAAATTCGCTTTCCACGCCGTTTTAATAGCATAAATCGCGTCCTCGAAAATTACCGTCTCATTTTTTGGAGTTCCCAGAAACTCGAGAGCTTTTTCGTAGATAAGAGGCTCCTCCTTCCCGGCGCCGACCCCCGTGCAGGTAAAAACTTCGGAAAAATACTTCATTAACCCATTCTTCTCAAGAACCATTCTTACTATGTGCTCGTCCGTCGCTGAGGCAACAGCCATTTTGACTCCGCGTTCCTTCAGTCGGTCAAGCAGCAGAAAAACATTTTCTTTAGGCAGGACCTCATCGCGGTACATCGGGATAAGCATAGCTTCAAGGGCCTTATATATTTCCTCATTAGTCTGTTTAAGACTGTAAACGGTTCTTATATATTCTATTGTCTCGCCCATTGTGAGCTTTTTTATCTCCTCGCGAAGATTGGCGTGAGGGTTGATTCCGCAGGAGATAAGGTACCTGCTGCACAGATCCTCCCAAATAAACATCGAGTCTGTCAAAGTTCCGTCCATGTCGAAAATTGCGCCAGAAATCTTCATACCTTATTC
>JASDTK010000276.1:0-1782 GCA_041891555.1 Oscillospiraceae bacterium | reverse complement strand
GCGGTATAGGCCGTCGCCACTTTGCCGCCCGGATCGTGGAGGTAGATGCTCTTTCCTTCAGCGCTCATTTCCTTTGCCCGCACGGAAAAGGGGATTTCCGTTGAGAACACGCGCAGCGCGCCGCCGTAGGTGCTCCGAAGCAGTTCGGACATCTCGCGGTTGAACTTGGTGCGGTTGTCCACCATCGTCAGTAGGATGCCGTCGATTTGCAGGTCGGGATTGAGCTGCCGGCGCACGCGGTTCGCGCTTTTCAAAAGCTGTTCAAGCCCCTTGGCCGACAGGTATTCCGATTGGCAGGGGATGATAAGGCTGTCCGCGGCGGTCATGGCGTTGATTGTCAGCATTCCGAGCGTCGGAGGGCAGTCAATGAGGACATAAGCGTAATCCCCCTTGACTTCATTCAAGCAGGAACGCAGCACCGTCTCACGGCTCATGGCGTTTACCAGAGTAACTTCCAGTCCTGCAAGCTCGATGTTTGAAGGGATAAGGTCAACGCCCTCGCTTTGGTGGAGGATACCTTCACCGGGAAGCAAGGGCGTGTCGTTTATGGTTTTTTCCATGAGGGCGCATAGCGTGGGGGAAAGTTCGTCTGGGTGCTTATAGCCAAGGCTGTCGGTCAGGGATGCCTGCGGATCGGCGTCCAAAATCAACACTTTCTTGCCCCGTTTTGCCAGCCCGATGCCGAGGCAGGCCGTCGTGACTGATTTTCCGACACCCCCTTTTTGGTTGACAACTGCAATGGTTTTGGTCATTTTTTCAGCTCCTTTTTCATTTTCCATAAAAATCATGGTTTACCTCAGCCTGATAGTAGGGTCCAATGGTCGCGGGAGAGTTATATAAGGCGGCCAGAAGATACGCCTTGATGTTGCATACCTTGGTGGTGTTATTCTTCATACAGTCCATGACGTATTCAACTTGGAACTGGCCGATCTTTCGGAAACGATCCTTGACAAAAGAAGCGGGAAATTCCGCTCCGCTGATGCGGATGGTTTTACCGGGCCGGCAAAGAGTTTCAAGGATAAGCTCCACAAGCCCATCTAAATCCTCGCGTCCGTACTGTGTGACCAGCGTGCCATACTCGATATTTTCTTTGATTTCATTTCTCAGGGCAATCACATCCATCTCATCATCCGCGCCGCACGCCGGATAGATTAATAGATCAGTCTCGCTGAAATCAGTATTAATATTCTCAGTATTATTCCGCTCGGAAAATTCGCAGTCTGCAATTCGGTTTTCCAGAGGTCTTGACCTCGGTTTTTCTGAAGCCTGCACTTCGGGTTTTCCGGGGCCTTGACTTCGGTTTTCCCGAGATCTTGACTTCGGCTTTTCCGAAGTCTTGACTTCGACGTTCAACACAAAGCGTTTGACATAAATTTTTGCCGGTTTGCCCTGTCCCTGCTTGATCCGCTCTATAAGGCCGATGCCTTTTTCTGCATCCAGTTCGGCAAAAAGTTTTACAGCTTTGTCGGTCTTGCATCCAAGCTGATCCATAACATCGTCGAGTGTGTAGTAGATATAGACGCGGTTTTCCTCATCCATCCAGCCATTTTTGTATGACAGACTCATGCGGTCGAGCATGAGCCCATACAGCAGTTTTGAGTCAGTAGACAGTGTCTTGAAGTGAGGATCGGTTATTAGGATTTTAGGGATGCGGTAAAAGCTGTACTGTTCTGATTCCAAGCCATAGTAATACTGGAACGATATTGCATCGCCCGTGCTCGCCACCTCCTTTCGGGCAAAAAGAAAGAACGGCATTACCGCTCAACATTCAGCCCGTTATTC
>JASDTK010000275.1:0-1786 GCA_041891555.1 Oscillospiraceae bacterium | reverse complement strand
GCTGTGAGGAGAGTCCCGGCGACTCGGAGGTATATCAGGGCCGTCAGTTCAAGGTCTACAGAGGCATGGGCAGCCTTGCCGCAATGGCAAAGGGCAGCAGGGATCGCTATTTCCAGTCTGATAATAAAAAGCTCGTTCCCGAGGGCGTTGAGGGCAGAGTCCCCTACCGCGGTCTCGTATCAGAGTCGATTTTCCAGCTCATGGGCGGTCTGAAATCCGGAATGGGCTATTGCGGGACACCGAATATTGAGGCACTTAGAAAAAACAGCTGCTTTGTACGCATCACGAGCGCGGGTCTTAAGGAAAGCCACCCGCACGATATCTATATCACCAAGGAAGCGCCGAACTATACCATGAGCCCGAATTAAAAAGCTAGCCGCTGCCTCAAACTTACCTGAGGCAGCCTTTTTTTCTTGCGAAAGTTCCTCCAAGTGTGTATAATAAAATTTAGTCTAAATTGTATTTGCGGGTATCGGAGGTGTCGGTATGAGCGAGGAAATCGATAGACTTCGCGATATGATAGCGGAAAGCGGCAGCATCGTCTTTTTCGGCGGTGCGGGCGTCTCCACGGAAAGCGGAATACCGGATTTTCGCAGTGTGGACGGCCTTTATAACCAGAAATACAAATATCCCCCTGAGGAAATACTCAGCGGGAGTTTCTTTCAAAGAAATCCCGAGGAATTCTATAAATTCTACCGTGACAAGCTCGCTCTTGGCGACGTAAAACCCAACCGCGCGCATCTTAGACTTGCCGAGCTCGAAAAAGAGGGCAAGCTGAAAGCTGTTGTCACACAGAACATCGATGGACTTCATCAGGCCGCAGGCAGTAAAAATGTGTTTGAACTGCACGGCACTATACACAGGTTTTACTGTGTTTCCTGCGGAAAAGAAATGCCTGAAACCGAGGTAAATGGCTCTACAGGCGTTCCCCGCTGCGCCTGCGGCGGCATTGTCCGGCCTGATGTCGTTCTTTATGAAGAACAATTAAACGAGCGCGTTATGTCCGAGTCGGTGCGCTATATAAGAGAAGCGGATATGCTCGTAGTCGGCGGCACCTCTTTGAATGTATATCCAGCGGCGGGACTTATCAGCTACTACAAGGGGAAAAAGCTCGTCCTCATTAACAGGCAGCCGACGCCCTATGACAGATACGCGAATCTCGTCATTAACGAAAAAATCGGCGAAGTTTTTTCGCAGATATGATGACTTAAGGCACCTCTCTGAAAGGATTTGATTGAAATCAAAATCGATGTTCTGGGCGTTTATTTTGACAATATAACAAAGGCTGAGGCCGTTGAGAAGGCTCTTGGGCTGATGGAAAGGCGCGACGCCGCCTATGTTGTTACGCCTAACCCCGAGATTGTTATGCTATGCCGTGAGGATGAAAGCCTGCTCAGTGCCGTGAACAGCGCCGCGCTGGTTCTGCCGGACGGCATCGGCATAATAAAGGGCGCTCGGATACTCGGCACTCCCCTTAAAGAAAAGGTACCCGGAATTGAATTTGCGGAAACACTTTTCGAACATATGGCGGAAAAAGGGCTGTCGGTATTTCTCTTCGGCGCAAAGCCTGGCGTTGCGGAGCTCGCGGCTGAAAAGCTTTCTGAACGCTACGCAGGCCTTAAAATTGCCGGCACAAACGACGGATATTTTACCGGCGACTCGCCGATAATCGAAAAAATCAATGACGCCTCCCCCGACCTGCTGCTCGTGTGTCTCGGCGCTCCCAAGCAGGAGCTCTGGATGCAGAAAAATGCGCCTTTCTTAAAGGCCGGACTCATGGCCGGGC
>JASDTK010000274.1:0-10777 GCA_041891555.1 Oscillospiraceae bacterium | reverse complement strand
GACTACATTACCGGTCGCTTCGGTTAATTACGTTTAGGAGTGAGATTATTATGGCGACAAGAAAACTTTACGATGACGAACTCAAAGATTTGTCCTCAGCGCTTATCCGTATGGGAACGACGGCGATCGACGCTGTGACCCGTTCCATGCAGGCATTGAAAACATTTGACAAACAGCTTGCAAAAGAGATAATAGAAGATGATGCCAATATAAACTCAATGGAGCGCGACATTGAGACAATGTGCCTCAAGCTCATTCTGAAACAGCAACCTGTGGCTACCGATTTGCGTAAAATATCAACAGCAATCAAGATGATTACTGACATTGAGCGTATAGGCGATGCCGCTTCGGATATCGCTGAAATCAGTATGTATCACGACAGTGTCAACTTTCCGGACATTCAGGATGAGGTCCTGAAGATGGCCGAAAGCGCAAAGGAAATGGTTGCCGCAGCCATCGACGCCTATGTGAAAGGCGACCTTGAACTGGCAAAGGCAACCATGATAAAGGACGATGTTGTAGACGAATATTTTCTGAGAATCCGCCACGCTCTGGGTTCAAGGATATATAATGACACACGCGATATGGAGACCGTTATTGACTACCTGATGATTGTCAAATATCTTGAGCGTATAGGCGACCACGCTGTCAACATCTGCGAGTGGGTGCATTTTTATGTCTCAGGCGTGCATATAAACGAAGAGCTTCAAGATATTAAGCCGTGAGGAGGTTTCCTTTTGAACGAGAGAATCGTAATTGTTGAAGACGACGAGAGCATAAGAATGCTTCTTGAAGTAGCACTCGGCAGCAACGGATATAAAACAAAGGGCTTTGACAATGCCAAATCCGCGCTTGAATATATAAATAATGAGCCGCCTCGAGTTGTCATTATGGATATAATGATGGACGGCATGAGCGGCACCGACGCTGTCCGCGCAATGAGAAGCTCCAGGGAACTCAGGGATATTCCGGTCATTATGCTCACGGCAAAGGATACGGAACTCGATAAAATAATCGGGCTGGACTCCGGCGCTGATGATTATATGACAAAGCCTTTCAGCGTACTGGAGTTGTGCGCCAGAGTACGCGCTCAGCTCCGCAGGCACGGCGGAACTGAGCAGCCAGACGGTTCGGAGAATGTTTTTGATATGGGCGGCGTAAAGCTGGACGGAAATGTCAGGGAGGTCATGAGGGATTCGGAGCCTGTATTGCTGACCTTCAAGGAATTCGAACTGCTTAAATACCTCATGGAAAACAGCTTCCGGGCAGTTTCCCGTGAAGAGCTTATCTCAAGGATATGGGGCGACGATTATTTTGGCGAAACACGCACACTTGATATACACATTGGAACTCTTCGCCAGAAGCTGGGTGATACAGCCGATAACAGCAGTTACATAAAGACTGTCAGAGGCGTAGGCTATCGCTTTGTCGGAGGTATCAAATGAAGAAATCCTTGATGGTGGGGTTCGTGCTAATTCTCACGCTGACGCTTTTGATTTCCGGCGTTCTTAATGCATTCGTGTTTGACAGAGAGCTTATTTCGGACACAAAGCAAGAGCTTTTATCATACGCGTCTGTTATTTCAAAGCAATTTGACCCCTCAGGGGACGCCGATATTCAGGCAAAAAACTTTGCGGGAGGAATCGAAAACGTTCGGGTAACAATAATCGCGGCTGACGGCACAGTTCTCGGTGATTCTGCCGCCGATTTCAAAGCAATGGAAAATCATTCTGACAGACCCGAGATAGTTCAGGCCGGGCTGACCGGTAAGGGCTCAGATGTCCGAAACAGTGAGACGATTGGCAAAAAGTTGGTTTATTCGGCCGTTCAGACTTCGAACGGCTATTATATAAGGGCCACAAAGGAAGTTTCGGGCGTCTTTGAAAGCCTCAAGTCGATAATTCCCGCAATGATACTTGTTATTGTAATAGCCCTTGTACTGGCGGCAATTCTGACGGGCAGATTCACAACCGGCTTTATTACGCCGATAGCCGAGATGAACGATAGTCTTATGAGCGTCAAGGACGGGGGGGAAAAGCTTGAGCCGAAGGCTTACCGTTTTGCAGAGCTTGAGGATATGGCGGTCAAGATAAATGCTATATCCTCTAATCTGACAAAATATATAGCCACGATTCAGCATGAGAAGGATAAGCTAAGTTACATTCTCGACAATGTCGGCGAGGGCTTTCTGCTTTTGGATGAGAAGAAAAACGTACTTCTTATAAATGACGCCGCTTGCGGATATCTGAACTGCACTAAAGCTGCTGTCGGTGAAAATATACTTTACGCTACAAGGAATTATGATTTTATCCAATGTGCCGACAAGGCTAAAGCTCAAAAGCGCAGGCTTTCGCTTGACCTCAGTCTTGATGGCAAAATCGTTGAAACTGTTTTTACCTATGCGGGGGAGGACAGCGGAGTTGAGGCGGCTCTTATAATCACGATGTCCGACGTGACTGAAAGCCGGGACTCACTCAAAGTAAGACGGGAATTCTTCTCCAACGCAAGCCATGAGCTGAAAACGCCTATCACCTCCATAAAAGGGAGCGCGGAGCTGCTGTGCTCCGATCTTCCGATTTCCGAAAAGCAGAGCAAAGAACTGCTTACGAGAATCGGGCTTGAAACCGAGCGAATGAATATGCTGATTAACGATATTATCATGATCAGCCGCATGGAGTCGGGCGAGCTTTCCGGCGAAAAAGAGACCGTCGATATTTGTCTGATTATAAAGGAAAGCCTAAACGAGCTTGAGACGCTTGCGGAGCAGGAAAACATATCCTTTAATGTGGATATCAGTCCGATAAATATATATGCCAACAAAAAAGACATACGCGGACTTGTTTCAAATCTTCTTGTCAATGCCGTAAAATACAATCGGCAGGGAGGAAAGGTCGATATCTCGCTCTCGGCGCAGAATGACCGGGCTGTACTCCGTGTCAGGAACGACGGTGACCCAATACCGCCGGAGCATCAGAGAAGAGTCTTTGAGCGTTTTTACAGAGTCGACAGCGGACGAAGCAAAGCAGTCGGGGGCACCGGACTCGGACTCGCAATTGTTAAGCATGTCGTGGACGCATTGGACGGGACGATAAGCCTTGAAAGCAGCGCGGATAAGGGTACAGCCTTTACAGTGCGTCTGCCGCTTCCGGATAAATAAAAATAACCGCTTCAGATAATTTATGTCTGAAGCGGAATTTTTATATTAGCTTTTCAATTAACAGCTTTTCCCTGAGCCGCGTCGCCATAAGCTCGCTTGTGCCCTCGCAGGGAATCCGGAACGCCGCATATTTTTTATATAGCGGCTCACGGAGCTCGAAAATCTCACGCAGCGTCATCTTAACCGGTGCCGCGACACCCCTGTCGGAAAGCGTTCCGGCCATTCTTTTTTCCAGATTTTCAACTGGCGTATCAAGCCAAATGACAACGCCGGTTTTGGACAGACTTTTCATCGCGTTTTCGGAAAATACCATACTGCCTCCCGTTGCAATAACGGTATTTTCACATTTTATGCTTTCGCCGATTTTTCCTTCATACTCAATAAACTTATTGTAGCCGTCCTCCGTAATTATTCGCGGCAGCGGACGCTTCTGCTCAAGCGCCAGCAGTATGTCGGTATCTATGAAGTTGCAGCCGAGGAGTTTAGCTAAAATCACGCCAACCGTGCTTTTTCCCGTAGCGGGCATTCCAATAAGTATTATGTTTTTCATTTCAGCCCCACCCGATCATTTTTTTGGATTATAGCACCATTTGGCTCAGTTTACCACAGAAATTTATTACACACAAACCTTAGCTTATGATATTGATAAATCAATTCGGATTTGATATATTATGGATGACAAGCTGTATTAAATATGCAGTTAAATAAATCATCAGCTCCCCTGCATATATTTAGACAATAAAATATTAACTACAGGAGGAACATCTATGCAATATGAGATATTCGGAAACAACCTTCCCGCGGTGACGCTGACTCTTCAGCCCGGCGAAAGTATTTACACTCAGTCCGGCGGTATGACATGGATGACGGACGGCATCGCAATGGAGACCAATATGAAAGGCGGCCTTGGAAAGGCGCTTGGCCGCATGCTGTCAGGTGAGTCGCTTTTTATGGCCACCTATACCTCGCAGAGACCAAACACGCAGATAACGCTTGCTTATTATTTTCCCGGCTCGATAATTCCGCTTGAGCTCGGAAACGGCAGAGAGTTTGTGTGCCAGAAAACAGCCTTCCTTTGCGCGACTCCGGGGGTTGCGTTGTCCGCGATGGTACAGAAGCTCAAGGTCGGCTTTTTCGGCGGAGAGGGTTTCATAATGCAGCGGCTCGGCGGCACGGGACTTGCTTTCCTTGAGATTGACGGCACTGTGGTTGCGAAAGACCTTGCTCCCGGTGAGGTGCTGAAGGTCGATACCGGCAATATTGCCGCATACGAAGCCAGCATGTCCTACACGGCCGAGACAGTCAAAGGCTTTAAAAACGTTCTGTTTGGCGGAGAGGGTTTGTTCCTTTCAATTCTGAGAGGACCGGGGAGAGTATATCTCCAGACCGTAAACATTTCCGAATTCGCATCAAAGATAATTCCTTACATACCTGCCAAATCAGGCGATTAGAAAAATACATCGGTAACAGGCATTGTTCTGCCTGTTTTAGCGTCGGAAAGGATATCTGTTTATGGGTCTATTAAAAGCAGGCGTCGGCGCGCTTTCGGGCGTTCTTGCCGACCAGTGGAGAGAGTATTTTTACTGTGACGCTCTCGATCAGGACATTCTTGTCCAAAAGGGCGTAAAACGCAGCTCAAAGCGCAGCTCAAACACGAAAGCCGAAGAAAACATCATATCGAACGGCTCAATCGTAGCCGTAGCGGACGGTCAGTGCATGATAATCGTCGAGCAGGGCAAGGTAATTGATCTGTGTGCCGTTCCCGGCGAATTCGTTTACGACAGCTCGACTGAGCCGAGCATATTTGTCGGGAATCTCGGAGTTTCAGTCTCTGAAACCTTCAAGACAATGGGCAAGCGTTTTACCTTCGGGGGTGATACCGCGAAGGATCAGCGCGTCTATTTTTTCAATACAAAGGAGCTAATCGGCAACAAATACGGTACGGCAAACCCGGTGCCTTTTCGTGTCGTCGATAAAAATGTCGGACTGGACGTTGATATAGCAATTCGATGTTACGGCGAATACTCTTACCGCGTAGTCGACCCGATGCTGTTTTATACTAATGTCTGCGGCAACGTCGACTGGGATTACAGACGGAGCGAGATCGACGGTCAGCTTAAAAGCGAGCTTTTGACCGCGCTTCAGCCCGCGTTTGCGAAAATTTCCGAAATGGGTATACGCTACAGCGCGCTTCCGGGACACACGATGGAGCTTGCGGACGCGCTTAATGAGGTTCTTTCAAAGAAATGGCGTGAGCTTCGCGGACTATCAATTATTTCACTCGGCGTAAGCTCCGTCACCGCGTCCGACGAGGACGAGGAGATGATTAAACAGCTCCAGCGCAACGCCGCATTCCGTGACCCGACTATGGCGGCGGCTCAGCTTGTGGGCGCACAGGCGGAGGCTATGCAGAATGCGGCGGAGAACGAGGGTGCAGGCGGCGCTTTCATGGGCTTTGCCGGACTAAATATGGCACAGAGCGCGGGCGGGGCAAACGCTCAAACTCTGTTCGCGATGGGCGGAAAGTCCGCTGATGATGTCGGAACTGATTCATGGGTTTGCTCCTGCGGAACATCTAACACGGGCAAATTCTGCTCAGACTGCGGCAAGCCTAAACCTGCTGATGCTGTTGGCTGGACCTGTGCCTGCGGTACAATAAACAAGGGTAAATTCTGTATGGAATGCGGAAAGCCCAAGCCCGCGGGGGAACTGCTGTATAAGTGCGATAAGTGCGGCTGGGAGCCTGCCGACCCGAAGAATCCACCTAAATTTTGTCCGGAGTGCGGCGATCCCTTCAATGAAAATGATGTGAAATAGACAGATAAAAATTTAAGGGCGGATCTTGCCGAAACCGCCCAATTATTACATTATCATATTAAATACAGAGGAAACAGGATGCTTGCATTTCAGCTTTCACTTCAGCTCATATTTCTAATAGTTATCGGTTTTTTCGTCTGGCGGCTTAAAATGGTGGACGAAAAGTTCGATACCTCGCTCACCGCTTTTCTTCTGAACATTGCGCTGCCTTGTATGATAATGAACTCGTTTAACGCGCCCTATTCCTCTGATGAAATGCGCAACTGTATAATTCTAGCGGTTATCGGCATTTTATATATGGCACTCTGTTACGCGATTGGTCAGCTCATCTTTATAGGCTGCGGCAGAAGCTTTACCGGCAGGATGCTGCGGTTCGGCGCGATGTTTACGAATTTTTCCTTCGTGGGTATGCCAGTTGCCCAAGCGCTTTACGGGCGAACAGGACTTTTGTACTTTGTCGTGTTCATAGCCCCTATACGCTTAGTCTATTACAGCACGTTTAAGCCGCTTCTGTCGCCGCAGGGAACCGCACACGAAAAAATGGGCCTATTGGAGCACGTGAAACGTTGGCTTTCACCGCCGATATTGGCTGTGTTCATCGGACTGCTTCTGTATTTAACCGGTTTTAAGCTGCCGACGCCTGTTGATAAGACGATTTCCGCTATCGGCGCCGTAACATCTCCCCTAGGCATGATACTCTGCGGTATTTCCATTGGTAAAAACAAGCTGAGGTCGCTGTTAAAGCCTAAATATCTTTTGATGCCGCTTCTTCGTAATATGATATTGCCGGCAGTGACTACTGCGATAATGTATTCTTTGCCCCTTGACCCGCTTGTCGCAAAGACTGTCATAATATATTCGGCTCTGCCTGTTGCCTCGATGCTCGCAGCGCTGACAATACGGTTTGAACCCAGTCCCGAGGCAAGGCTTGAAAGCGCCGGCGCAGTGTTCTATTCGGTTGCTGCCTGCGCTGTGTCCATCCCGCTCTGGGCGTTTCTCGCCGAGCAGTTATTCTGAACGAACGTCAGTTCTCGGTTTCAAATCAAAGCATTGGAGGAATTAGAATGAGTATGAGCGTCATTACTATAAGCCGCGAATTTGGAAGCGGCGGCAGAACTGTAGCAAAAGCGGTAGCGGAGCGGCTCGGTTATGCTTTCTATGACAAGGCTCTTGTCGAACTTATAGCCAAGGAGAGCGGTTATTCGCAGGAATTTGTTGAGCGCAGGGGAGAGGATGCCACCTCGACCTCAAGCTTTCTTTTCAACCTTGCCCGATCAGGAAGCGCCGGAGTCGACGGATATTCGGATGTTTCCGATAGACTTTATGTTATTCAGCACAATATAATAAAGCGATTGGCCGGTGAAGGCCCTTGCGTAATCGTCGGGCGCTGCTCGGACTATATTCTTAAGGACTTTCCCAACTCGCTACATGTGTATATTTATGCGGAAACAAAGTTTAAAGCTGAAAGAATAGTTAAGCTCTACGGAGAGAGAGACGACGCGCCCGAAAAAAGACTTGAAGAAAAAGACAAAAAGCGAAAGGTATATTATAAAAACTATACAGGCAGAATATGGGGTATGAGCAGTAATTACGACATCTGTCTGAACAGCGGAAAGCTTGGCATTGACAGCTGTGTGGACATTATTTCCGAGCTCGCGGGGCGCTGAGCCGCATCTGCTGCCAGAGACAATAGCTGACAAGTTATTAACGCAATTGACATGAATACATATTGATAGTATAATCAAACTAAAGTGGTAGACGTTACTATATAATATGTTATTGGTTACCATATTTATTAAAAATTTGTGAACACGAGGTTTTTGCAATGAGCTTTCAAATTATAGGCGACAGCTGCTGTGACTATCCTTATCTTGAAGATGATTACACATGGATAAAACGTGTACCCTTGACAATTGAGCTTGACGGAGAGACCTTTGTTGATGACGAAGAGCTTCGTTGCGCTCTGCTAATCAGCAAAATGGCCGCGTCCCGCAATGCTCCGAAATCTGCCTGTCCCGCGCCGGGAATTTTTGTTGAAGCCTGCGACAGCGGAGCGGACGATGTCTATGTCGTCACCCTTTCGGACAAGCTAAGCGGAAGCTACGGTAGCGCTGTTGTTGCGGCAAATATGTTCAAGGAGAGCCATCCCGAAAAAAACATTTTCGTTTTCAGCTCGAAAAGCGCAGCATCGGGAGAAATCGCGGTCTGCAAAAAGATACTTTCTCTTGCGGAGGCGGGTTTGCCTTTTGATGAGGTTGTTACTCAGACTCTTGAGTTTATTAATAACATAACCACCTATTTCGTACTCGAAACGCTTGAGGTGTTCCGTAAAAACGGGCGGCTTAATCATCTCCAGTCAATTATTACCGGTGCGCTCAAACTGAAGCTTATAATGGGCGGGGATGAGACAGGAAATGTCTGTGTAAGAGGAAAGGCACTGTCTATTGACAGAGCCGTTGCGAAGATGGCGGAGCTCATAGCGGAAAGATGCAAAGGTCTGGACATGAGCGTCCGCACACTGTATATTACTCACTGCCAGTGTCCGGACAGGGCGCGGCAGGCTCGCGACTATATCCTGGCGAAGGTTGGCTTCAAAGACTGCGAAATCCTCAGAGCCGGGGGTATCAGCACAATTTACGCAAACGCGGGCGGTATCGTTGTTGCTTATTAAGCGAATAATGCTGAATAATTGGCATTATTTTAATGATTTCTGCGAATAATGTAATTTAGCTCTTGCAATACTGGATTTGCTGTGGTAGAATCTCATGGTCTATGCGGGGGCAGTTATGCCCTTTGCTGGCGCGTATAAGGAACGGTCCTCTGGCGGAACTATTTACCGGCCATGAACGTTTACAGTGAAGGGAGGATATAAGCATGGATTTAGTTAAAACTCTTTCTCAGCAGTATATGAAGTCTGAACTTCCCGAAATGAATGTCGGTGACACTGTGCGTGTCGTCGTTCGAGTAAAGGAAGGAAACCGTGAGAGAACTCAGGCCTTTGACGGTACGATTATTGCCAGAAAGCACGGCGGCATCAGCGAGACCATCACGGTCCGCCGCATTTCCTACAATGTAGGATGTGAAAAGGTTTTCCCCGTACATTCACCCACGATCGTTTCCGTTGAAACGATACGCAAAGGTAAGGTACGCAGAGCGAAGCTCTATTATCTCCGTGACAGAGTCGGTAAGAAGGCTAAGGTCAAGGAGCGCGTTTAACCAAATAAAAAAAGAGGCGTACGCCTCTTTTTTTTTATTCCGGCATTTTTTCGGGTTAAGGCTACTCGTCGATACCCGAATCTTTGCTGTATTCATCATCTGAACAAGAATTATTTAACTCCGTTATCGTCATTTTCTGTTGCTGCCATATTCTATATGATTCGCTTTGTCCACGAAAGCCTGCACTGAAACCGATAATATATGCTGTCAAAAGCGCCAGCGCCGTTTTCCGGATACGGGAAAGCAGTAATATAATGATACCGTGAAAACCGGTAGTATTATATGACTGGAGCTTTAGTAACGTCAGCACACCGATTGTGAACACAGATGTAAAGATAACAAAAAACAGCAGTATAAACGTCAAATTGATAGAAAACCATCCGAACGAAATGCCAAGCGATACTACCAGTGTTTCGGAGAATAACAGCGTAATAATACAGCGATAAAATAAAGACAGAGCTTTAATTATACAATCAGTTAAGAATAATATCTGGGTTCCAGTGAGCAGTATTGATAAAACTAAGGCTTCGGATAGAGTTACAAAAAACTCTGATCTTACAGATAAATTATCAGAGCTAAATATACAGAATACTCTATCGCATATGAAAAATGCGAACGAAAACAAAAGAAATTTGATTAGAAGCTGTGGAACAAAATTCAGTCTTATTGTTTTGTTTTCAAACATAAGCCGTACCTCAGAAGTCAGCATAAAAAAGAATGTTTATTTTACTTGTATCAGCATAAGGTCAAAATTGCCTGTTTGCTTTCATTTATTACAGTATAAAAATATGAAATATTCAATAAGCTTCGTTTAGTTGTTATCAAAATGAAAAGACAGATTAGATATTTAGTTTATTGCATCCCTGACCGGTGGGGTATATAATTATTGCCAATGAAAGGGTGATTATCATGTCAGACGCAAAGAAAGTATTTCATTTTTTTGAGGAGATTTCCCGTATTCCGCGTGAGAGCGGCGACGAAAAGGCGATAGCCGCTTATCTTGTCGATTTTGCCAAGGGAAGGGGTCTTGAGGTCCACAGCGACAGCCACAACAATGTGATAATAAAAAAACCCACAACAGTTCCGAACTGTACTTGTGCGCCGGTAATAATTCAGGGACATACCGACATGGTCTATGTCCGTGACGATAGCTGCAAAATTCCTTATGAGGACGGCATAGGCCTGATATATAAAGACGGGTGGCTCATGGCGGACGGAACGACGCTGGGGGCGGACGACGGTATCGCTGTTGCCTATGCTCTCGCCTTGCTCGATTCTGACGATATCCCTTATCCCGAGCTTGAGGCGGTTTTCACAACAGGCGAGGAAATCGGCTGTCTCGGAGTTGGTGAGCTGGACTTCGGACTTCTCAGGGGTAAATACGTCATTAATCTTGATACTGAGGAGGAGGGCGTTTTTTTCACAAGCTGTGCCGGAGCCTTCAGAAATAATCTGAGTATTCCGATAGAGTTCGAAAAACTTACCGGTCTCTGTCCTCTGACCGTCAAAATACACGGACTGAAGGGCGGACACTCCGGCGGCGATATCCATCTCGGAAAAGCGAACGGGATAATGCTCCTGTCAAGG
>JASDTK010000273.1:8259-10823 GCA_041891555.1 Oscillospiraceae bacterium | reverse complement strand
TACAGCCGGAGCCAAGGCTATGGCATCTGTATCACTGAGAAACCTGAAAAAAATCTATCCCTATGCCGAGGAAGGCAAAAAGAAGTCCAAAAAAGGCGAAGCCGAGGAAAAGAAAGTCAATCTCCAGATTACGGATGAGGGCGTTATAGCCGTTCAGGACTTTAATCTTGAAATCGCCGATAAGGAATTCATTGTTCTGGTCGGCCCCTCCGGCTGCGGGAAGTCCACTACTCTGCGCATGATCGCCGGACTCGAGGAAATTTCCGCCGGCGAGCTGTATATCGACGGCAAGCTGGTAAACGACATCGCGCCCAAAGACAGGGATATCGCAATGGTATTTCAGAATTACGCGCTGTACCCGCATATGACAGTGTTTGAAAACATGGCTTTTTCGCTTAAGCTGCATAAAACTCCGAAAGATGAAATAGACCGCAAGGTACGTGAGGCGGCGCAAATACTTGAGATCACAGATTATCTTGATCGCAAGCCCAAGGCTCTGTCCGGAGGCCAGCGCCAGCGTGTCGCTATAGGCCGCGCTATAGTTCGCGACCCAAAGGTCTTCCTTCTGGACGAACCTCTCTCTAACCTGGACGCAAAGCTCAGAAATCAAATGCGAGCGGAGCTTATCAAACTTCGCCAGAGTGTTGACACCACCTTCGTATATGTCACCCATGACCAGACCGAGGCGATGACTCTGGGCGACCGCATAGTTATTATGAAAGATGGCTTCATCCAGCAGATTGGAACCCCTCAAGAGGTTTTTCACTCGCCCGCGAATATCTTTGTGGCTGGTTTTATTGGCGTCCCTCAGATGAATTTTTATGACGCTGAACTGACTAAAACTGGCGGCAAATACGTCGTTATACTTGAAAATGCGACTGTAATCCTCTCGGAGAAGAAGCAGTCAAAGCTCTCTGCAAACAGTGTCGAGCCGCGGAGCATAACAATCGGCGTACGCCCCGAGCATATAATGCTCGCAGGAGACGGGGAAAATATGCTCAAGGCTTCAGTCGACGTGTCCGAGATGATGGGCAGCACCATGCATCTGCATCTGAAGGCCTGCGGTGGGGACACGATAGCCATCGTACAGACAATGGATCTCTATGGAACAAACAGAATAGATTTCTCGGCAGGGCAGCCCATATCTTTCACGTTTGGCGGCAATGTAGTACATATGTTCGATAAAACTACCGGCAAAAATCTCGAACTCTAAGCCGGAGGATTGAGCCAGCTCATAAAAAACGGCGCGTTCCGATTAATTTTATGTCTTGGAGGTAGCTTCATGCACGCACAGAGTGTGGGAAGCGCTTTGATGCGTTTTCTTGAGGCGTTTGCGGACTTGTGCATCGTCAGCGCCTATTGGATAGTCTGCTGCGTTCCGATTATCACAATCGGTGCTTCCTCTGCTGCGCTTTATTCTACTGTTGTACGGGTCGTGCGCGACGAAAGCGGTAGCCTAAGCAAGACTTACTTCAGCGTTTTCTGTAAGGCTTTCAGGCAGGGCATTGTTTGTTCACTCATTTTTGCCGCGGGCTGCGTGCTCTTTGCTCTCTACTACCTTCTGGGAGTCGACGGCATCTCGGGCGGCTTATTCATTGCATACTGGGCGGTCGTGGTTCTGCTCTGGATAATTTTTACCGGCGTCTTTTTATACGTCTTTCCGCTTTTGTCCCGCTTTCGGCAAAATAACGCGGTTATGCTCCGCAACGCTTTTCTGCTTGCTGCAGGTTATCCCGCTAAAACTCTGGGGCTTGCATGTCTTGCTGCTCTAGTGCTTCTGGCGCTGCTACACGCTCCCCTGCTGATTCTTATCCTGCCGGGAACCTTTGCTTTTCTGGCTTCGTTAGTTGAGGAACCCATATTAAAAAAACACGGCGGTGACGGGAATAATTGAATCAGCAAAAGTGCCCTAAATAGTGAATTCAGTCCTCTTAAGTGAAGCAACACTCAAGAGGACTGAATTTAACTATAAACATCTTTTTGATAAACGGATTTTAGAGCTTTGAAACAAGCTCGATTGCCTGCGCTATGGCGTCCGAGACTTTGCCCGGGCGCAGAGAGTCGCCGATATTATAAATTTCGTTGCAATCGCTCTTGAGCTCTTCGAAAAGCGCGTTGTTCGGAGCAGCCCCCGCGGCGATAACGACAGTATCGCAGGGTATGCTGAGGTGCAGCCGCTTTTCAGGTTCAGCGACGCCCGTTTCACGTTCTCTCGCCTTTTGCTCACGGGTTTTCTGCTCCGCAGCCTCAAGCTCGACACTCTTGTCCGTAATATCAAGTATCTTTGCAAAGGGATACTGCTTTACCCCAAAACGTGCAAGCTCCTTCATCAGCGACCACGCTGTGCCCTGTTCGAAACCTGTGCCAATCTTCACGATGTCGACAATCGTCACATTCCTGCGTGTCTCATCAAGCATTGAAAGTACCTTTTCTGTGGTTTCAGAGCGCTGCGAGAGCATAAAATAGATTTCCTCCGGTGAGAGTGCCGCTTCACAGGCCAGATAATCGGCGCATTCGCAGCCGACGGCTCCGCCTCCGACCTGTCTCTTATACACATCTCGCAG
>JASDTK010000273.1:7346-8249 GCA_041891555.1 Oscillospiraceae bacterium | reverse complement strand
CGGCTCCGCCTCCGACAATGACAACATTTCTCCCTGCTATCACCGTGCCGCCGAGAATATCGTTGGCGGTATAAACAGGAATTTTGCTGTTTCCGGGCAGCGTAATCATTTTCGGGAGGTTTCCGGTGGCCATGACTAGGATATCAAACCCGGAGGTTTTAATTTCGTCTGCTGTCGCATTTCTGTTGAATACGATTTCGATATCCAGTTTTTTAAACGCCGCGGTATAGTATGTAACAAGGTTCAAAAACTCACGCTTTGCGTGCGGAGCGGCCGCCAGATGCAGCTGCCCGCCTATACGGTCGGTTTTTTCCCAGACTGTAACATTATGTCCCCTGAGCGCCGCCTGAACCGCGAATTCACAGCCGGCTACGCCCGCGCCGAGTACGAGTATTGCCTTGGGGTCGCTGGTGCGGTGTCTTTTAAGAATACATTCCCTGCCCGCGTAGCCGTTGACAAGGCACTCTACAGGCTCGGCAAAAAATGTTTTCGCCAGACAGCCCTGATTGCATGCGACGCAGCGGCGGATAAGCGAGCATTCGTCGCTCATGGTTTTCTTCGGCCAATCCGGGTCCGCTATGAGCGGACGTCCGAGACTCACGAGGTCGGCTTCCCCGGCCGCAAGAACTCTTTCGCCGTCTGCGGGGTCGTTAATACGATTGCTCGCCGCGACAGGTATACTCACAGCATCTTTGACAGCCGCCGCAAGATATGTAAAGCCCGCACGCGGCAGATCGCCCGTAAGCTGAGGTATAATTGTTTCGTGCCAGCCGCCCGTCACGTTAACCAGATCGACTCCGGCTGTTTCGAGCAGCTTCGCGAATAAAACGGCTTCATCTCCGGTGTTCGAGCCGCTTACAAAATCGTTGCCCGCGATACGAGCGCAGACAGGATAGTCTTCAC
>JASDTK010000273.1:0-7336 GCA_041891555.1 Oscillospiraceae bacterium | reverse complement strand
GCTTCTCTTACTGCGGCAACCACCTCGAGAGGAAAGCGTGTACGGTTTTCCCAGGAGCCGCCGTATTCGTCAGTGCGGAGGTTTGTTTTCGGCGAGAGGAACTGGCTTATGAGATAGCCCGCGGAAGCGGAAATTTCCACAATATCGAAGCCCGCTTTTTTTGCCCTGACGGCTGCTTCCGCCCATTTTGAAATGACTGCCTTCATCTCGTCCTTAGTCATTTCCTTCGGCATTTCTTTAGTAAATTTACTTAAAACGGCTGATGGGGCAAGAGCCTCACGCCCGTCGTTTGCGATGGAGTGGGCATAGGCTCCGGCGTGATAGAGTTGTACTCCGACCTTTGCGCCTCGCTTATGCATCCCGTCCGTGAATTCACGGTAGCCAGAAATAAAGTCGTCCGTTTGCAGACTCATCATGCCGGGGGAACCACCAAATTCGTCAAAGCGGCAGCCTCCGACAAAGATAAGTCCCGCGCCGCCTTCCGCCCGCCTGAAGTAAAACTCGTTAAAACGCTCATTTGCAAAGCCGTCCATATTGTACATGAGATGGATGGCCGGCATGATTATACGGTTTTTAAGCTCAAGACCTCGTATTTTAATTGGCTGAAAAAGCCTGTGGTACTGCATATTGCCGCCTATTTATTCCACTCGCGGATTTTCGCGGCGAGCCAGTCAGTCCATTCCTTTATGCCCTCGCCGGTTCTGGCGGAAATCTCAAACACGGCTGCATTGGGGTTGAGCCTTCCGACGCGCTCTCTGACGGCGTCGGAATCAAAATCGAAATACGGCTTAACGTCAATCTTGTTGATAAGCAGAGCTGAAACCTTTGAGAACATAAGCGGGTACTTCAGCGGCTTGTCGTCGCCTTCTGGCACGCTTAAAAGCATAACGTCGAATGCGGCGCCGGTATCAAACTCGGCGGGGCAGACAAGATTACCGACGTTTTCAAGCACAACGAAGTCGAGGTCTTCCGTTCCGAACTCATTGATGCCGCTTTCCGTCATGCAGGCGTCAAGATGGCACATTCCGCCGGTGTGGAGCTGAATAGCCTTTATGCCGGTTTTCGCTATGGTCTCCGCGTCTACCGCGGAGTCAATATCGGCTTCCATAACGCCTATGCGGAATTCGTCGCGCAGCGCCTCGATTGTACGCAGAAGGGTCGTCGTCTTGCCCGAACCGGGTGAAGACATGAGGTTCATAAGGCATGTATGTTCCTTTTTCAGTCTTGACCTCAGCCTCTCTGCCTCGTGATCGTTGTTTTCATAGACGCTCTGCTTGATTTCAAATATACGTACGTTATCCATGTTCATTTTCCTTCCATATTAAAGATCTATAGTATGAAGCGGAAGCGGCATCAGTTCATGCCGAATTCCTGCATTCTCCTGTAAAACGTACTGCGCGAAAGTCCGAGATATTCGGCAGCCTTTGTCCTGTTGTTGCGGCACTTCCGAAGAGCCATTTCAAATTTTTCCTTTTCGTCCAGACCGTATATGTCGTAAGGTATGGTTGCCGCCGGTGATTCTTCCTGCAGAGTTTCCAGGAAATAGTCGCCGAGATAATTGTGAATTTCCTTTTCGGTTATAAGAGTTTCCTCATGAGTGCTGATGATGCCCTCCAAAAGGTTCTGGAGCTCGCGGAGATTTCCCGGCCACGAATATTTTCCCAAAAACTCCAGAGCGTTTTTTGACAGCCGAATATCAGGCTTGCCCATTCTTGTGCAGAGCTTTTTCAAAAAGTATTCTGCAAAGAGATAAACATCCGCACCCCTGCTTTTGAGCGGGGGAATATTGATTCTAATAATACTCAGGCGATAGAACAAATCTTCACGGAAGAGCTTTTTCTCGATGAGTTCCTTTAAATTTTTGTTGGACGCCGCTATTATACGCACATCGACCTCGATGAGGTCATTGCCGCCGACCTTGCGGAAGGTCTTTTCCTCCAGAACGCGAAGAAGGACGGACTGCACCTCCATAGGCATATCGCCTATTTCGTCCAGAAACAGCGTGCCGTGGTTTGCAAGCTCAAATTTCCCGATTGAACCCTCTCTCTTCGCTCCGGTGAACGCGCCGCTTTCATAACCAAACAGCTCGCTGGCTATTAGCTCTTTTGAAAATGCCGCGCAGTTAATCGCAACAAAGGGCTTGTGACTTCGCTTGCTGCTGTTGTGGATGGCCTGTGCGAAAACATCCTTGCCTACGCCGCTCTCACCCTGAATCAGAATGTTGCTGTCGCTCTGGGAGGCAATTTTGCTGCGTTTTATTGTTTCAAGCATAAGGTCGTTTTCACCGATAATGTCGTTGAAGGTGTATTTTGCGTTGTTGTCCGTGAATTTGGACGACATTTTGTTGGCTCTTCCGTTGGAGCTAAAGGAAATCGTAATGCCGTCCGGATGGAATTTGTTCTGCTTGTAGGTAGCGGTGCTCATATTGACATAAACCCTGCCGCTGCTGACGGAGATAGGAATAACCTTGTCGCTTACAAGTTTCTTTGATTCAAGTATGCTCCAGAACTCTCTGTTTTCCGGAAGGGGAAGAATGATCTCCTCAAGTGTAAGGTGATAGGTGTCAGGTTTTTTTATGCCGAGAATTTTAAAGACCTGATCGTTTATTATAACGACTTCATTTCTGCCCTTGTTCTGCCTCAGAAATATTGAACCGGATTCCTCATCGCTCGAGGTAAACATGTCGATGCTCTGAAATAAAAAAACGTCCAGCTCAATTGACCTTGCAATCGTTATCGCGACAGAAAGAAGATACTGGTCACGCTTTTCCTGCGGAACGGCGATAATTATACTTCCGTAAATCTCGTTTTCCGTGAGGCAGACCGGAGCAAAATAATAGGAGCCGTCAATCAGAAAGCGCGAATAGTTGCTGCTGCCATGCATATCCGACGCCTTACGGCCCTGTATGCCGATTGTAAACGGGTTTGCGCCGATGATTTCCTCCGACCATTTGGTACCGCTTTTTATTCCCGCCTGACTGAGCCAGTCATTTTCTTCGGGAATACCGTATATTCTCAGAAGAACGCCTTCCTTGCTGAAAAGAAGAACACGAACATCGCTCACGGTGTTGTTGGCTATAAAATGATTAATTACCCAGTCTGAGCAAATCATGAGACGCTTATAGTTCTTTTTTGTTCTGTCAAGCTCGGTCTGGTTCAGCTCTTTAGGCATTGCTTTGTTATAATCTATACTGCGGTTGTCGCTGCGTTTCCAGGAGTTCGAAATTGCTGCATTCGGAAAATCGAAGCCATCCAGTCCCTTGTGCAATCCGACCCAGTAATCGATGTTCTGCTGCTTCTGCATGAAAAACAGTTCCTTTCGTGGAATAAAATATGCAAAGGCGAGAAATCTGAGTAAAATAATTACAATATGTTTAATATTGAAACAAAGTATAAAAAGGTGATTTAAAACTGTTCCAAATTATTGTATCATGTTTTTATTTCTGTATCAAGTATCTGTTTGTATAGAAATTACAAAATACATATACGACTTGACGTAGGCAGCTGCTTGTTATATTTTATAATAAGTACTAATAAGAGGTAATTTTTCGACAGGGAGAGCTTTGATGAAAATCGTCATACTAGACGCATACGCCATAAACCCCGGTGATATTTCATGGGACAGCATCAGTGAGCTGGGCGACGCTTATATTTATGATCGTACCCCGAGTGAGCTGGCTTTAGAGAGAATCGGGGATGCCGAAATCGTTCTTGTAAACAAGACGGAGTTTACGGGCGAGCTGATGGATAAATGCGGAAAGCTCAAATATATCGGCGAGCTTGCAACAGGATACAATAATATCGACCTCAATGCCGCTACAGAGCGTGGAATTACAGTGTGTAACATTCCGGCCTACAGCACTCCTTCGGTCGTACAGCATACGTTTGCTCTGCTTTTGGAGCTTTGCATGCATACAGGAATGCACAGTGAAGGAGTAATGGCCGGAAAATGGGGCAGAATCCCCGATTTCTGCTATTGGGACGCTCCTCTTATGGAGCTGTCCGGAAAGACTCTGGGCATAATCGGTTTCGGGCAAATCGGAAGGTCAGTCGCTAAAACAGCGGTCTGCCTCGGAATGAGGGTTCTCGCCTGCGCCGCGCATCCTAAAAACGAATCCGGCATTGAAGGCGTCACAATGACAACAATGGATGAAATCCTGAGCACCTCCGACATTATAAGCCTGCATTGCCCGCTTACATCGGAAAACAAAGGCCTGATATGTAAGGATACCTTCTTAAAAATGCGCGACGGAGTCATTATAATCAATACAGCGCGAGGCGGTCTGGTAAATGAGCAGGACACGGCCGACGCGCTTGAGAGCGGGAAACTCGGCGGCTATGCCGCGGATGTTCTGGCGAAAGAGCCGCCAAAGGACGGCAGCCCGCTTTTCGGATGCCCGAACTGCATAATTACTCCGCACATAGGCTGGGCACCGATTGAAAGCAGAAAAAGACTTATAAGTATCGCAGCCGATAATGTCCGTGCGTTTCTGGACGGACATCCGCAGAATAAAGTAAATCAATAAATGGAGGAAACAAAATGCCGTTATCAAAAGCGCGGATTGCGGAGCTAAACGAGCTTTGCAGAGTATTCCGCATTGATGTACTCAAGGCCATACATGGTATCCAGTCCGGACATCCGGGCGGGAGCCTGTCGGTATGTGAAATTCTAACTTTGCTTTATCAGGAGCGGATGAATATCGATTCAGCCCATCCCGATGATCCGGACCGTGACAGGCTTGTCCTCTGCAAGGGGCACGCGGCCCCGATGCTCTACAGGAATCTTATTGAGAAGGGTTTTCTGCCTAAGGACAGCATGGGTACGCTCCGCAGACTCGACAGCCTGCTGCAGGGACATCCCTCAAACCACACGCCGGGAGTTGAAATGCCCTCCGGTCCGCTGGGAATCGGACTGTCGGCGGCGCAGGGTATGGCGCTGGGACTGAAGCTGAACAATAGCCCCGCAAGAGTATTCGCCGTTCTGGGCGACGGTGAGCTCGATGAAGGCACGGTCTGGGAGGCCGCGATGTCAGCGCCGAAATATAAGCTTTCGAACCTCACCGCAATCGTCGATTATAACAAGGTGCAGCTCGACGGCACAACCGATGAAATCATGCCGATGCGCGATCTCTCAGCTAAATGGCACAGCTTTGGCTGGAACGTCATCGAGTGCAACGGGCACGACTTTAAGGAACTGACCGCCGCGCTTGACGCAAGCGTAAAAATTAACGACGGACCGGTTGTAATTATTGCGAGCACCGTAAAAGGCAAGGGCGTATCGTTTATGGAGGGCAAGGCCGCATGGCACGGCAAGCCCCTTTCGGATGAGGACCTGGCTAAGGCAATCGCAGAACTCGGAGGTGAAAACTGATGGCAAAGGCAATCAGAGAGGTTTACGGCTCCGTTCTCGCGGAGCTCGGCGAAAAAAATAAGGACATCGTCGTACTGGATGCAGACCTTTCCGGCTCGACAAAGAGCGGCGTCTTTGGGAAAGCACACCCCGAGCGCTTCTTCAACATGGGCATAGCGGAGAGCAACATGGTGGCAACCGCGGCGGGACTTTCCACAATCGGCAAAATCCCGTTTGTGAACACCTTCACGGTGTTTCTGACGACGCTCGGACTTATAGCAACCCGCGCACAGGTCTGCTACGGAAACCTGAATGTCAAGTTCGGCGGTGCCTACTGCGGAATGTCGGACGCCTTCGACGGAGCTACTCACCATGCAACTGAGGATATTGCCGTAATGCGCGCTCTGCCGAACATGACCGTCATCGTCCCCTCGGACGAGAGAAGCACCCGCTGGGCAACCGAATTTGCGGTTGAGCACAAGGGTCCCGTTTATCTGCGCCTTTCGCGCGACGTATATCCGGACCTCTATGCGGAAGGGGCAAAGCTCGAGTGCGGCAAGGGCGCTATTGTCCGCGAAGGAACGGACGTAACAGTTATTGCCTGCGGACTTCTGGTTCACAAGGCAATGGAAGCTGCGGAAATACTGAAGGACAAGGGCATTTCCGTTCGTGTCGTCGATATGTACAGCATAAAGCCCATTGACAAGGAACTAATTCTTAAATGCGCAGCCGAAACAGGCGCAATTGTGACAGCCGAGGAGCATAACATTTTCGGCGGACTCGGTGGAGCGGTTTCCGAAGTTCTCGCCTGGGGAGGTGCTTCCGCTCCGACGGAATTCGTCGGTATTCAGGATACATTTACGGAAAGCGCTCCTTATTCGCAGCTTCTCGCAAAATACGGCGTCGACGCAAACGGCGTTATAGCAGGCATCGAGAAGGTACTTGCGCGCAAGAAGTGATTTCTTGTTCAGCGGGGCGGCGTTTTATGATAAAATGCCGCCCCTTTTTTGCTTAAATATTATATTTTTAAAAGTTAAAAAATGCAGGTATTAAGTCTTGACAGGTACAGACTTGTTTAGTATAATAGCACTTGCCTGTTCTTCAGAACAATATATGGCGGCGTAGCTCAGCTGGCTAGAGCATTCGGTTCATACCCGGAGTGTCACCGGTTCAAATCCAGTCGCCGCTACCAAATCGGGAGTGCTTTTCGTGCTCCCGCAAATATGGCCCGTTGGTCAAGCGGTTAAGACACCGCCCTTTCACGGCGGTAACATGGGTTCGAATCCCGTACGGGTCACCACGGTTTTTGGGGAGCATTCGCTCCCTTTTTCTGTAAACGGAGACTTAGCTCAGCCGGTTAGAGCGCATGCTTCACACGCATGAGGTCGGCAGTTCGAGCCTGCCAGTCTCTACCAAAATAAATCCCGTAAATGCGAGTGTATCAAGCATTTACGGGATTTTGTTTTTACTTTTCCAGAAGTTTCTTTACTGCTTTCTGAAGCCGTTTGCAACGACTGAGGCGATGACACTGCCTTCGCTGTCGGTCACAGTTATATCATAGAAAACTATGCTTCTCCCGTTTTTGATACATTTTGCCTCCGCATAGATTACAGGGCCTTTTGTAGGGCGTATAAAATTAATTGTACTTGTAAGCGAGACCGCCGACGGATTTTCGATATTTGCAGCGACGCCGAATGCATAATCCGCAATTGTAAATATGGCGCCGCCCATTACGTTCCCGTTTACATTGTAATGCCGCCCGTCAATCATAAGACTGCATCTGCAGTAATCGGGTCTGACCTCCTCAATCCTTACTCCTGTGGTTTCGACAGCATAAATGTCGCTTGAAAACATCTCTTTGGCCTTTTCCGTGTAGTCCATGCTCTTGTCTCCCGTCTCAATATTGCGCAGAAATATCTTGAGTTTGTGCTTGTAGAACAGGGTGCGGCCCATATTTCGGATCGCACCCTGCACCTTTATGCTCTCC
>JASDTK010000272.1:10244-10942 GCA_041891555.1 Oscillospiraceae bacterium | reverse complement strand
ACATAGAAGCGGTCGCAGAGACTTAGCATAGTTTCGGGGAAGGCAACAGGACCTTTAAACGTCAAGGCACTAAGAAAACGATATTTTATATGTCCTTTTTCCTTGCGGCGCTTTCCGAATTCACGAAGAGCAATGCCGCATGCCCTTTTCTCTGCAGCCTCTGTTTCCGAAAAGCTTGGAAATCCGTCCTGCCAGCCCTGCTGCAGCTGCCCAGCGGCAGAGAGGAGAGAATAGGCTTTTTTATAACAGGCAGAAGAGGAACGGTATAGCTCCCCAAGCTCCGTTTTGTATTCCGAGATAGCTTTGTAGTCATAAAATGCTCCGAGATTGATATAAGCAGAGTCAACGGCGACCATATGAGTATCCGTAATGTGCGGAGCCGTGCCGTCCGTATAGGCTGCCTTCAGCTCGGGGATATAGATACCGTCGAGCGATGAGGGGTCGCCTGAACATACGGCGTATTCGACGCAAAGACCCGCTTTTTCAGCGGCGCTGCCGATCATCCTCATGAAGCTCGATTTTCCGCAGCCCGGGCCGCCCTTGATTATCCAGAGAAAAGTTCCGTCCGATAAGGGGACGAAGCTGTCGTAAAAGGAATAGAAGCCGCGGCAGGTGTTGCCTCCGAGAAAATATCGCAAAATGCGTTGGTCGTTCATATTGATTTCAGTCCCTTCCACAGCGTGAGAATAGTGTTTATT
>JASDTK010000272.1:0-10234 GCA_041891555.1 Oscillospiraceae bacterium | reverse complement strand
CAATATTTGACCCGAAAATAGTTTGACTACAATAAAAACGACAGCATTTCCCATGGTGAAGGCCGCAAGCAGAGCTGAAAAAGTATAGACAAAACCTTCACCGATGAGCATCCGGCGCAGCTGTTTAAATGTCATTCCGACACTTTGCAGCATCGCAAGTTCGTGTCGGCGAGATATAATAGAAGTCAGTATCGAGTTCATAAAGTTGAGTATGCCTATGAGTCCCAGTATTGCGGACAGCATGCCGCCAACAATAAGAATCATGCTCTGCATACTGTGAAACTCCGCGGCGGCGGAATCCTTTGAAACGCATGTCATCTGCGTGGCGTCGCAATATGCTTCCACAGCCTTCGAAACCTCGGTTTCTCTGCCGGGAGCAGCGTTGCAGAGTACATGCAAAGGAGCTTTTACCGTATCGTGTGAAAGATACTCGGTGCTCGGCAGTATAAACTCGGGATCAATATAGTGCCCATGCATACAGTTCGCGGGGTTCGGTATAAATGCTATGCCCAGAACGGTGTATTTCTTTGTATCGCCGTCTCCGTAGTCAAGTGTCACCTTGTCACCCGGCCTGTAATACGGGTAATCTCCTTTATCGACGTAAGAACTGACATAGACATAGTTTCCGCTCTCGAATTTCCCGTAGTCCGCTTCGCCACCGAGCACCTTGAGCTTGTCGAATATGAGCTTGTCGATACCGTAGATATGCGCGTAGCAGCTTTTTTCGTCGGTGAACTTTCTGATGCAGTCACTTGTATACTTTTCGTTGTAATCCTTATTGAGGCGCTCGTCGATAATTTTCTGTACGTTGGCCGCAGCGCTGTCCGAAAGTCGGTGCGAGTTTTCGGAAAAGTATACCGCGCCCGTTTCCGCCACGCCGTCCATAGAGCTTATCGCTGACAGTGTATCCGCGTTCGTATATTCCAGCTCATACTTCGTTATAAGCTTTGAATTGCAGACGGAAAAATCGGCGATTATCCTGTCCTCCAGAAACTTGTTCATGTCGAAGCCCGTAACTATAGTATAGACGCTGTTTACGAGAATAAGACTCAGGGACAGAGAAAGAACGACAGATGTGAGCTTCCTTCGCGAGCGTAATACATTCGAAAGCGCCATAGAAAATGTGGTGATTCTTTTTAAACCGCGTCTTTTTCTTTTTTTACCCGATTCTTCGAAATAGCGCAGAGCCTCCAGGGGACTTATTCTTGACGCTAACTTTGCCGGCTTTGAGCAGCTTATAAGAACAGTTGCCAGACTGAAAAGCGCCGAGAGCGCAAAAACAAGCGGATTCATTGAAACGACACCCTGTCCGGAGTAATAGGTGTTGCTCAAAATGAGCGGCAGCAGCAGGACACCGATGCCATAGCCTATAAGAAGTCCTATGGGTATGCCGACGCAGGAGAGCAGCAGCGCCTGCTTTCGCACAATTGTCCGCAGCTGCTTTCCGGTAGTGCCGATAGTTTTCAAAAGTCCATAGTAGCGGGTGTCCTTTGTAACGGAGATGTAGAAAACGTTGTAAATTATGAGGTAGCCGGAGGCCGCTATCAGCAGCAGAACCATTATAATAAGGACTACTGTAGTTTTATCGACCTCTGCTCCGCCGTAGGCCCAGTTGACACCCTGATTGACAAGGCTCGGGTCATAGCCGCTGTCGGTCGTTACTTTGGTAATCTTTTTCTCAATGTTAAATGTACTATTGAACCAAATAGAGCATGAGATTAAGCCCGAATAATCATTGTCGCTGCGCTCATAGAGGGGAATATCGCTCGTCGACGCAGCATCAAGGACGTAATCCTTGGATAGCCAAACCTCCTGCGCCATTGCGATGGAATCGCCCTTCCAGAAGCCGCAGAGCCTGAAGGTTTCGTGATATGTTTTGCCCCGGACGGTGAAATCGAGCGGCACCTCCTGACCAAGCTCATGCGGTATTTTAAGGGCGTCAAGAACTATGGTCGAGGTTGCAAGGTCATTGTATTCCTTCGGCATGGCACCTGTTTCAGGATAGCAAAAGCTCCATTTCGCGTCCTTATCCTCGCTGTAGCGAATTTCGGTTGCCTGCTTGGATAGCTCCGGATTATCTGCCGTGGAAAGAAAAATGTTATATGAGACATCCTTAATTGAAGGATGAGTCTTAATTTTTTCGTACTGCTCCTCCGTTATGAATTTGTAGCCTGCGTGTGCTTCGGTGCCGACCTGACGGCAGGTACTGAGCTCCATGGTTTTCAGCATGCTACCGCCGATGGTAAAAAGACTAGTGAAAAGCACCGAGGTCAGCGCGATGGCGCAGATTGCCACAACATTGCGTGTTCTATTGGCTATTAGGCTTTTTCGCGAAATATTGCTTATCGCCTTTTTGTTTTTAACCCCTATCATTTTGCACCGCCTACGATTTTTCCGTCCTCGATGCGAACTATACGGTCGGCAAGCTGAGCAATTTCCTCGTTGTGTGTTATCATAACGATAGTCTGGCTGAACTTTTGACCTGTAATTTTAAGAAGTCCCAGCACGTCCTGACTGGTTCGGCTGTCGAGATTTCCGGTCGGCTCGTCCGCGAGAATAATCGCAGGTTTCGAAGCGAGCGCTCTTGCTATCGCGACGCGCTGCTGCTGTCCACCGGAGAGGTTGTTCGGCAGATTTTGAAGCTTTGTTTCAAGACCGAGGGTCCTGATTATCTTGTCCACATATTCGGTGTCCGGCTCCTTCCCGTCAAGCTGGATGGGCAAAACTATGTTCTCATAAACGTTCAGCACAGGAACAAGGTTATAATTCTGGAACACGAAACCGATTTTGCGTCGGCGGAATATCGTTAGTTCCTCGTCCTTGAGCGAGAAAATGTCTCTGCTGTCTACGCTTACGCTGCCGGACGTTGGTCTGTCAAGCCCACCCAGCATATGCAGAAGCGTAGACTTGCCGCTTCCCGAGGTTCCGACGATTGCGACAAATTCACCGCTTTGTATTTTCAGGTCGACTCCGTCCAGAGCGTGGACGGCTGTTTCTCCTTTTCCGTATGTTTTTTTCAAATCGTTTGTTTCCAATATATTCACTGGGTTACCTCCAAAAATAAAGTCTGTATTGCGGGAAACTTTCCTACAATACAGACTTTAACATATAATTATTTCGACATTCTTTCACAGAGCAAAAGAAATCTAACAGTTTTGAAAGATTTCACGCTTCCCTCGGGAGAAAAACGGAAAAAACAGAGCCTTTGTCCTGAACTGAGGAAACCTTGATATAGCCGCCTTCGCCTGATACGATTTCGCGCGCGAGGTATAGTCCGATACCGACGCCCTCGCTTTCAGCGACTCTGGGGCTGCGGTAGAATCTTGAAAAAATCATGGCCTGTTCTTTCTCGGCTACTCCGATACCGCTGTCTTTAATATCAATGCGGCAGAACAGCTCATATGCGCTGACAGAGATTTCAAGCGTGCCACCGCACGGAGTGTATTTAACAGCGTTGTCCGCGATGTTAAATACAGCCTCCGCCGTCCATTTGGGGTCGAAATATGCCTTTTCGGAGGTTTCGGTGACTTTGAAGCTGATATTCTTGGCCTTGGCCTTTGGCATTATCTGCTCCGATACCGCGTCCAGCAGCGGCTGCACATCGCAGAGCTTGGGATTGAGCGTTATAATACCGGTTTCAAGCCGGGAGGTTTTAACGAGTGACTCGATGAGAAAACCCAGCTTTTCCGCCTGAGCGGACAGAGCCGAGAGCTGCCGTGCGCTCTCGTCCGGCAAGTGCTCTTCGCCCAGAAGCTGGGCGTAGAGCAGGATATTTGATACAGGCGTCTTAGTCTGATGTGAAATGTCGGCAACCAGTTCTTTAATTTTGTCCTTCTCCTCAGCAAGGTTTCTGGATGAAACAGAACAGGATGTAAGATATTGAGCGAGCTTAGCTTCAACCGAGGAAAGAAGACTTTCGTCATAAACGCTCTCCTGAAAATTTCCGGCAATTGCGCTGTCTATCATCTCCGAGGCGCGTTCGAGAATACTTCGCGTTTTTCTGCGATAATACAGTACAAAACAGACAGCTGCGATAACCGCGATGAGCGCCGCAATAAGGCAAACGTAGTCCAAAACGTTCATTTCAGGTCACCGCCCAGGTATATCCGATGCCGTAAATGGTTTTTATGTAAACCGGATTTGAGGGTATGTCCTCCAGTTTGTCACGCAGACGCTTGACGGTTACGGAGAGCGCGTTTTCGTCCACATACTCCGCTCCGTCCGTCCATATTCTGTCCACGAGAACGGCTCGCTCCAAAGTACGGCCACGGTTTTCAACAAGAGTTTTTAGGAGCTTCTGCTCGGTCTTGCTCAGCTCAACAGCTTGGCCGTTATTGCTGTATTCAAGCCTGTCGAAATCGAAGACGAAGCTGCCAAGCTCAACTTTGCCCGAACTGCGCTCTGACGCCTTACGGAGCTGCGCGTTGACTCGCGCCCGCAGGACTGCAAGGCTGAAGGGCTTTGTAATATAGTCGTCCGCGCCGCTTTCAAGGCCCGCGACGATATCAGTTTCAAGGTCGTTTGCCGTGAGTAGAATCACGGGGGATTTGCCACGTACAGAGGCAAGCAGGTTTAGCCCGTTACCGTCAGGAAGATTCAGGTCAAGTATGAAAAGGTCGAAGCGGCTGCTCGAAATCTCGTCCCGTGCGGCACTAATACTATGGCAGGCGAGAGGTGAGATCTCTTCTGTTTTCAGCGCAAGGCAGATGCCGTTTGCAAGCGCCCTGTCGTCCTCTACAATAAGTATTTTTTTCAAAGCCTTCGTCGCCCCCCAGAAAAAAATGGCAGGATGAACCTTAGAGCCATCCTACCATAATTTTATTAACAAATCAAATCTGTATCAGAGCTCAACCGAGCCATTGTAAACGAGGCTGGCGTTTCCCGTGAGATAGACGGCGTTATCAGTATAGTTTACGACCAGTTCGCCCCCGCGCACCTTGACCGTCACGTCAACGCCCTTTTCGCAGAAGCCGTTTTCGACCGCCGCGACGACTGCTGCGCAGGCGCCGGTGCCGCAGGCCAGAGTTTCACCGTTTCCGCGTTCCCAGACGCGCATTTTTAAGGTGTTGCGATTCACGACGCGGACGAATTCGGTGTTTACGCGCTCCGGGAAGAGAGGATCGTTTTCAAAGAGCGGTCCCGTTTCGGCTACGTTCACGCGGTCGACTCTATCAACAAATACTACGCAGTGCGGATTGCCCATGCCGACGCAGCTTATCACGTATTCGCTGTCCGCGACCGTTACCTTGCGGTTCATGACCTTGTCGCCGGGCAGCTTCACGGGTATTTTTGGCGGCGTGAGCTCGGCTCGACCCATATTGACACGGACGGAACGCACCTCGCCGCCGAAGGAATAGAGCGTCAGCTCTTTTATGCCGCTTGCAGTCTCAATAGTCATTTCCATTTTAGGGACGATTCCGCGGTCATGGAGGTACTTTCCGACACAGCGTATGCAGTTGCCCGCCATGCCGCTCTCCGAGCCGTCCGCGTTAAAAATCCGCATTTTTGCATCCGCAATGCCAGAGTGCTCGATGAGCACCACTCCCGTACCCCCTATGCCGAAATGCCGGTCGGCAAGCGAGGTGCTCAGCGATTCGGGACAGGAGATGCTGCCGTCAAAATTTTCGAAAAAGATGTAGTCGTCGCCGCTGCCCTGCATCTTCGCGAACGGAAGCAGCTCACGCTCGGTGCGCATACGGGCAATATTCACAAGCTCTGTGTTGTGCTCGTTGTAGCGACTTGAAAGCATGTCCGCGAGCGCGTTAGCGGTGTCGAGCGAGGTAAGGCAGGGAATGGAGAGCTGAAGCGCTCTGCGGTTAATGCGGATATAGTCGTTCACATAGTTAGGCTCCGTCGTTCCCGTCATGATGAGGTATGAGATTTTTCCGTCCTCAAGCAGAGTAAGAGCGTTTGTCTCATCACAAAGCTTTCCGACCACCGTGACGTCAGCCCCAAGCCGCTCGATTTCATGGGCGTTGCCCTCTGTTGCGTAAAGCTTGAAGCCCAGCTCGTCGAATTTACGCGCAAGGTCGATGACCTCAAACCTGTCCTGCTTGTTCACGCTGATGAACACGCCCCTGTCGCGGTTTTTGGAATGTGAATCAAGATGAAAACCGGCCGACAGAAGCCCCTTGAAGAGAGCTTCTTCAAGGGTTTTGCCGATGCCAAGCACCTCGCCCGTGGACTTCATTTCGGGACTCAGGGAGGAATTCACGCCTAGAAGCTTTTCAAAGGAAAAAACCGGAACCTTGACCGTCACATAGGGCGGCTGTTTATACAGCCCCGTGCCGTAGGGCAACTCCCTAAGAGTTTGACCTATCATAAGGCGTGCCGCGATATCAACCATCGGAAGGCCGGTGACCTTGCTGATGTAGGGAATGGTGCGCGAGGCGCGGGGATTTACCTCGATGACGTAGAGCTCGCCGCCGTATATCAGATACTGGATATTCACAAGTCCGCGCGTCTCCATTGAAAGGGCGAGCTTCGTCGAGACTTCTATGATATTCGTGAGCATCTTGTCGCCGATATTGTACGGGGGATAGACCGCGATGCTGTCGCCGCTGTGTACGCCCGCACGCTCAATGTGCTGCATTATGCCGGGTATGAGCACATCCGTGCCGTCACATATTATGTCAACTTCTAGCTCTGTGCCCATCATGTATTTATCGATGAGAACGGGGTTTTCTATTCCCTGTGAGAGTATGATGTCCATGTACTGCCGCACATTTTCGGCGTTGTAGGCTATGGTCATGTTCTGCCCCCCGATAACATACGAGGGGCGCAGCAGAACAGGGTAGCCGAGAGCTTCGGCGGCATTCCGAGCCTCCTCCATTGTGACGGCGGAGAGTCCCTTCGGGCGGCGTATATTGAATTTCTCGAGCAGAGCGTCAAAGCGCGAGCGATCCTCCGCAAGATCTATGCTTTCGGCGGAGGTGCCGAGTATCCTGACACCCGCCGCGCTTAAAGAATGAGTAAGGTTAATGGCGGTCTGCCCGCCGAAGGCTACCACTACGCCGCAGGGCTTTTCAACGTCAATGATGTGCATTACGTCCTCAAAGGTCAGAGGCTCGAAGTAAAGTCTATCCGCGGTATCAAAGTCCGTCGAAACCGTTTCGGGGTTGTTATTGATGATGATAACCTCGTATCCCAGCTCTTTGAGCGTTTTTACGCAGTGGACGGAGCTGTAGTCAAACTCAATGCCCTGGCCTATGCGGATAGGCCCGCTGCCGAGAACTATGATACGCTCCTTCTCGCCCGTTATGAGTGGGCGCGCCTCGCAGTGCACATCGCAGGTTGAATAGAAGTAGGGCGTTTCAGCGGCAAATTCTGCGGCGCAGGTGTCAACCATCTTGTAGGACAGCCTAGCCGGAGTCGGGATTTTTCCGCCGGAGATGCGCTCGAGCGCCCTGTCCGTGTAGCCGTAGTATTTACCAAGTCTGTAGCTTTCTTCGGTCAAGAGCTTGCCTGAAATCGCGTTTTCGAAATCCGCGAGATTTTTGAGCTTATGCAGAAACCACGGGTCAATTTTCGTTATCCCATTAATCGTTTCGACATTTATGCCCTGCTTGAGAGCGGTAAATACGGTGAACAGGCGCTTGTCGTCCGTCTTGTGCAGCTCTGTAATTATGTCAACCATAATGGGCTGCTTCGGGTTCAGCGTGTCGAGCCCGAGCTCGGCACCGCGGACGGCCTTCATGATAGCTGCCTCGAAGCAGGAGCCGATAGACATGACCTCGCCGGTCGCCTTCATCTGGGTACCAAGCGTGCGGTCGGCGACAACAAATTTGTCAAACGGCCACTTCGGAAGCTTGCAGACGACGTAATCCACCGTCGGTTCAAAGCAGGCAGTGGTCTTACCGGTCACGTCGTTCCTTATTTCGTCGAGCGTCAGGCCCAGGGCAATTTTTGCCGCGACCTTCGCAATTGGGTAGCCCGTCGCCTTTGAAGCGAGAGCTGAGGAGCGTGAGACGCGCGGGTTTACCTCGATGACTGTATAATCAAAGCTGTGAGGGTCGAGCGCGAACTGGCAGTTGCAGCCGCCCTCAATTTTGAGCTCGGTTATTATATCGAGCGACGCGGTGCGCAGCATCTGATACTCTCTGTCAGAGAGTGTCATGGCGGGCGCGACGACGATGCTGTCACCTGTATGAACGCCTACGGGGTCGAGATTTTCCATTGAACAGACCGCGATGACGTTGCCGACGCGGTCACGCATAACCTCAAACTCGATTTCCTTCCAGCCTGCAATATAGCGTTCCACAAGTATCTGAGTGATAGGTGAGAGCATCAGACCGTTGCGGGCGATTATTTTCAGCTCATCCTTGCAGAAGGCAACACCGCCGCCTCCGCCGCCAAGCGTGAACGCGGGCCTCACTATGACGGGGTAGCCGATCTCTTCGGCAATGTCCAGCGCCCTGCCAAGGTCGTTCGCGACATCCGAGGGGATGACCGGCTGACCGAGCTTCAGCATTGTGTCACGGAACAGCTGCCTGTCCTCGGCTTTGTCAATGGCCTCAGCTGAGGTGCCGAGGAGCCGCACACCCATTTTGGCGAGATAGCCCTCCTTGCTGAGCTTCATAGCAATCGTGAGTCCCGTCTGCCCGCCGAGCGATGCGAGTATGCTGTCGGGACGCTCTTTTTCAATGATACGCTTGACGGTTTCCGGTGTTAGCGGCTCGAGATATATTTCGTCCGCGAGCGAAACGTCGGTCATAATAGTCGCGGGATTCGAGTTTACGAGCACGACATTAAGCCCCGCTTCTTTAAGCACGCGGCAGGCCTGATTGCCTGCGTAGTCGAATTCCGCCGCCTGACCGATGACGATAGGGCCGGAGCCTATGACAAGCACTTTCTTAATGGATTTCTCAATAGGCATTACTTCGTACCTCCGTACATAAGCTCAAGAAATTTCCGGAAAGCGAAGCGCATATCGCGAGGGCCGCAGTGCGCCTCCGGATGGAACTGCAGCGAAAAAGCCTTAAGAGAAGGATAGTCAAGTCCCTCGCAGGTGTTGTCATTAAGGTTTACATAACTTAGCCTTGCAATGCTTTCATCAAGGCTGTCCGAGACAACCGCGTAACCGTGGTTCTGTGAAGTTATGTAAACTCGACCGCTTTCAAGCTCCTTGACCGGCTGATTGCCGCCGCGGTGCCCGTAGCGCAGCTTTTCAGTTTTTCCTCCGGCGGCGAGAGCCAGAAGCTGATGCCCGAGGCAGATGCCGAAAATCGGAACAATTCCGAGGAGCTCTTTTATCTCCGCGATGCACTCAAGGTTTTCCGCGGGGTCGCCCGCGCCGTTGGAGAGCATTACGCCGTCTGGCTTCAGGGCGAGTATCTCGTCTGCCTTCGTATTATAAGGAAACACCGTGACCCTGCAGCCCAATTCTGCAAGTTCACGGATGATGTTTCTTTTCGCGCCGTAATCGATGAGAGCAACATTGTACTTTGCTTCACCTTTCGGGGCGACAATATAGGGGCTTTTGGTGCTGGTTTCGGAAACAACACCCGTGACCGCGTAGCTTTTCACTATTTCAGGCACGTCTTTGGGCCTCGTTTTTGTAATCATGGCGTTCATAACGCCTGTCTCACGGATTATCTGGGTTATCTCACGTGTATCCACGCCGCAGACGCCGACAACTCCCTGATTTTTCAGAAAGCTGTCGAGCGTCTCCTCACAGCGGAAGTTGGATGGCTCCTTGCACCAATTGCGGACAATAACACCTTTGGCGTGGCACTTCCAGCTCTCATAGTCCTCGTGGATGATACCGTAGTTGCCCATTTCGGGGAAGGTGTGCATTATAATCTGTCCGGCGTAGCTCGGGTCGGTCAGAGTCTCGACATATCCGACGACACCAGTAGTAAATACGAGCTCGCCGACTGCCTCACCCTCGGCTCCGAAGGCATCGCCCTCGAAGACACGGCCGTTTTCTAAGATTATGTAAACTTTACTCATAATCTTAATTATTTCCGAGGAGCTTGACTAAAACGGCTTTTTGGGCGTGCAGCCTGTTTTCCGCTTCGTCAAACAACTCGGTAGCATGGGCTTCAAAAACGTCTTCGGTAATTTCCTCTCCGCGGTGCGCGGGCAGGCAGTGCTGAACTATTGCGTCGGGTTTCGCTGCTGCCATAACGGCTTCGTTCACCTGATAGTTCTGGAAGGAAACAAAGCGGCTTTCGCTTTCGCTCTCCTGACCCATCGAAGCCCAGACATCGGTGTAGATGACGTCCGCGTCCTT
>JASDTK010000271.1:0-10978 GCA_041891555.1 Oscillospiraceae bacterium | reverse complement strand
CTGACAATCGAAGTCGCAAAGCTCGACAGGCTTTCTCCCGATGAAATGCAGGACATTGTTGACGATTTTTACGGCCTGTGCACCACGCAGAAGGTCATTTCGGAGGGCGGAGTTCTGTATGCCAGAAACGTTCTTGAGAAAGCGTTCGGCACCCAGCAGGCAACTTCGTATATGGACCGTGTTTCAAAATCGATGCAGACAAGGTCTTTCGAATTCATCCGAAAGGCCAATTATAAAAACCTCATGATGATGATACAGAACGAACATCCGCAAACTATCGCGTTTGTGCTGTCATACGCGTCAGCCGATCAGTCATCAAGAATTATTTCCGAGCTGCCCAAGAAACTTCAAATTGATGTTATCAAGCGTATCGCAACGCTCGAAAGCGTTAGTCCGGATATTGTTTCCATTGTCGAGAACGCTCTCGAAAAGAGATTCTCAACTGTCGTGTCAGTCGACATGACAGAAATCGGAGGAATCAATTTTGTTGCGGATATTATGAACCATGTAAACAGAACAACCGAAAAATATGTATTTGACGAGCTTTCAAAGAGTGATCCCACTCTTTCTGAGGATATTAGAAAGCTGATGTTTGTATTCGACGATATCCTGAATCTCGACGATACTACCATCCAGATTGTTTTGCGGAGCGTCGATACACAGGATCTTGCCGTTGCCATCAAAGGTTCCAGCGAAGAGATTAAGCAAATGCTTCTCAACAACATTTCTTCCCGCGCAAGGGAAAATATTCTTTCCGATATCGAATTCCTGCGTAATGTTCGAATGAAGGACGTTGAACGGGCGCAGCAAAAAATTGTTGACGCGATTCGAGTACTTGAGGAAAGCGGAGAAATATCGATATCTCGGGGATCGGAGGATGCAATAATTGAATAGCGCACATGTTTATAAGAGACATAACTTCGTTTCGAAGGACGAAAGTGTCCGTATTCCCCAAAGCGATGTTAAACATGATGCGATTAACCTCAAAGTAGAACCAGATGAAGAAGACATTTCTACCGTAATTTTTTCACCCGGAAGCGATACTATTGCGATTAATCCAGACTCAGCGGGAATATCGGAAAATGATTCCGTTAGCCCCGGCGATTTCGAACAGCAGCCGGAGACAAAAAAACAAAGGAAAAGAGTCTCGCATGCGATTGTTGGCGAACAGACCGCCGACAAGGAAGCTCTCTCCCTGATTTACAAAAAAGAGCTCGAAGCCCTATCCAAAGCCGCAGTCGAAGCCGCGGCTCAAAGTGCATATTTCGACGCTCTGAATAAGAAAAAGAGCGAACTCAAGGGATGTATATCCGACGTACAGAAGCTGCTGAATGAGCTTACTCAAAAGCATGAAGAATTTATAGAGCAGTACACCAATGAGCTTAAGTATATGGCAGTCGACATTGCCGAGAAAATGATACTTGAGAAAATCTCCGCTGACGACGCCATACTGGAAAAGCTCGTGCTCCAGAGCGTTAAATCTGTAAAAAGCGCTGAATGGATAAGCGTTGAACTCTCAGAGCGCCTAGTCGGCCTTGTCGATTATGTGAAAAAGGAGCTCGAAATGCCGGAGTATAAAGGCAGAACCAGCGTAAATACGGTCACGGGAGAGATTGATACTTGTCGTGTTACCACGGATGAAGGCACATTAGTCAGTACAATAAATGTTCAGGCAGACAATTTGCGAAAGGTCTTTAAAGAAGCTGACAAGGAGTAGTGCAAAACAGGGAGAAAGAAATCGCCGTGAAACAAAACATACATGACTCAATGCAAAAATACTACAAGATCATCCAGCAGTCCGATCTGAGGACTCACCAGGGAAAAATCAACAAAATCGTCGGAATGACACTTGAAGCGACAGGACTGAAATGCAGCATCGGTGATCTTTGTACAATTCATATAGAAAAAAACCAGACCGAAGTCGTTTCCGAAGTGGTCGGAATCACGGAGAACAAGGTTTTTCTTATGCCGTTTCAGCAGGTTCAGGGAATTGGCTTCGGCTGTGCGGTTACCACTAAGGGAGAGAAGCTCACCGTCCCGGTTTCGGATGCTTTGATAGGCCGCACCATTGACCCGCTGGGAAATCCTATTGACGGTGGTCCTGCCCTGCCAAAAGGCTATGCAATGCCGATAACAAAAAGTCCCGAAAACCCTATGGACCGGCCTCCCATTACCGAAGTGATGGAGCTTGGGGTTAAAGCTATAGACGGGCTTCTGACAATAGGCAAAGGTCAGAGAATGGGGATATTCGCCGGCAGCGGCGTCGGAAAAAGCACGCTGATGGGTATGATAGCGAGAAATGTTCGCGCTGATGTAAACGTTATCGCACTTGTAGGTGAGCGCGGACGAGAGGTTGTTGAATTCATTGAAAGGGACCTTGGACCCGAAGGGATAACGAGATCCGTACTTGTGGTGGCAACCTCCGACCAACCTGCACTGATGCGCCTGAAATGTGCACACACAGCGACGGCAATCGCGGAATACTTCAAGGATCAGGGACTCGACGTTCTGCTTATGATGGATTCTCTCACGCGCTTTGCCATGGCACAGCGAGAGATAGGGCTTTCGACCGGAGAAGCGCCGGTCGCCCGCGGCTACACTCCATCTATATATTACGAGCTTCCAAAATTGCTTGAACGCTCCGGAAATTTTAAAAGCGGCTCGATAACCGGCATCTATACGGTTCTGGTCGAGGGCGACGATACAAACGAACCGATAGCCGATACCGTCAGAAGTATAATTGACGGACACATCATATTATCTCGAAAGATTGCGGCAAGGAACCATTATCCCGCAATCGATGTGCTGGGCAGCATCAGCCGTCTGATGTCCGGAATTGCTGGTCGGCAACATAAAGATGCCGCCAATAGATTGAGGAGCATGCTTGCGGTCTACAAAGAAAACGAAGATCTGATATCGATAGGAGCATACAAACCGGGGAACAATCTGGAGCTTGACGAAGCCCTGGAGCACATGAAAAGTATCAATGATTTTCTTGTACAGAAGGTCGACGAGCCCTCGGATTTTGATGAAACACTGAAAGTTCTGATTGAATCTGTTAGATAGGGGGTCTTAAGTTTGAAGCAATATGAATTTTCTCTGGAGCGCATTCGCAGCTATAAAATGCAGATTCTGGACAAGGAAAAGAAAATTCTCGGGAACCTCAACAGAAGGAGAGATGATATTGCCGAAAAAATTCGCGTGCTTGATAAGTTCGTGAAAGAGAAAAACGCAGAGATGTCGCTGAAACAGGCCGAGGGAGTTTCAATGATGGAGCTTGTTTCCCTTAATTATCTTATTGAAAACACGAGAAAACAAATCGAAGCCCTGCAGATTGAGCTGGAAAGAGCCGAGGAAATAGCTGAAGCCCAGCGCAAAGTTGTCTTATCAATATACCAGGAGAAGACCGGCATGGATAAGCTTGAGGAAAAACAGCTTGAGGAATATCGTCTACTTGAAGCAAGAGCTCTTGAAAGTGAAGTCATGCAGGGAATAAATAATAGTATGGCAAGAAAGGTTACCGCGTAAAACTATATTTGCTTGCGGCGGGATAACCTACGCCATGCGATGAAAGGAGGTGAAAATATGCAAACTACTTCAGTCCAGTTGAAAACCCGCACCGCACACGGAGTCAGGCAGGAAGCTTCAGGAACAGTCGGAAAGTCAGAAAACAACGCCGAGCTCATGGATCCGTTTTTACAAATTATTATGAATCTTCTGACTCAAGTTCAAGACCAGAGTACGCAGCAGGACAGCACCATGGGACTTACCGGAACCGTTTCGCCAAGCGACGAGCTTGCGGCGTTGTTTCAAAGCTCGCCTGAAGGTCTGGCGGCGCTGCAAAACCTGCTCCAGCTCCAGAGCGGCGGCATAAACGCCGATACCGCTTTGAACTCGGGTTATCCCGCAGATGCGGCAGCCCTCGTGAACCTTTTGGCAAAACCGGAAGCGTCGGATGCAGCCTCTCCCAATATCCAGATCTTCGAAACCGGGGAAAACATTGCGCCTTCAGCAAAAACCGAACAGTTGGCGGATGTTACGGCTCTGCTTAACCTGTTAGGTAAAAGTGCGGACAAGGCAGAAACCGTGGCAATTTCTTCGGACGCGCTGACCCAACTGACCGATTTGCTTGGGTTGTCTAGCAGGGACGAAACGCAGACCTTACTGAAAAACGCCGGGATCGAAGTAACAAGTAATGTTCAGGGTTCGGCTCAAACAAGTAATGTTCAGGCCTCCGCACAAAACGGTATATCGGAAGTGGTCGTAAAGGCAAAGGAACTGCTTTCGGAACAAAAGCAGCCGCAGCAGAGCGATAAGGACGATATCGACATTGACAAGCTCCAGAATGAACTGGTAAAGCTTGACAAGACAGCACCCTTTGAAATTCGGTTCAAGCCTGTCGGCAACCTGTCCGATACTAAAGTTTTGGAGCAGATTACGGACGGAATCAAGCAGAACATTTCTTTGGGAAAAAGCGAATTCATAATCAAGCTCAAACCGGAGACTCTGGGCGAAATCACAGTCAAGCTCGTTGAAGAGGCCGGAAAAACCACGCTCACGATCACAGCAGCAAAAGAAATGACGGCTAAGCTCATAAACAACGACCTGGACGCGCTGAGAGAGGCGGTCGCCCCCATGAAGGTTGAAGTGCGCGACGCGGTCGTATCGACAAACGAAACGGCAAACGGGTCAATGCAGCAGTTCAACATGACGGGGCAGCAGTTCGCGGGACAGCAGTTCGCAGGACATCAGAGCTTAATGCAAATGTCTCAGACAGCACTCGGACAGGCCGACAATCAGAGCGCGAGCGACATTTATGAATCACAGGCAGCGCAGACAAAATTCCGATCGAGCGACAGGCTTGACGCCTACATCTGAGTGAAAGGAGGTTAATAAATGAGTTCTACGGTAAGCAGCGCTTTGGCGTCTACATCGAGCAGCAGAAAAACCACAACCGGCACTACCGGCACAACAAACCTTACGGCTTCGGATTTCCTGAAACTCTTTGTTACGCAGATGCAGAATCAGGATTTCAACAATCCCATGGACAACAACGAGATGATGAACCAGATAACACAGCTGTCCAATATGCAGATGATGCAGGAGATGGCGTCGTATTCAAAAACCGGCTACGCGATGGGCATGATAGGCAAAACCGTTACTGCATCGAGATATACAAACGGCGAGCTCGACACGGAAACGGGAACTGTTTCAAAGGTCTCACTTGTGGATGACGAGTATGTTCTGTATGTAAACGGAAAGAAGTACGGTTTGGACGAGATAATGGAAATCAAAAACAGTTCGGATGACGCAAAGCTCGACCCGAGCGATTATCCCCTCAAAGTCACATCTGTTTCGAACGATTCGGTGTCTCTTAACTGGAGCGTTCCGACAGAAGACACTGTGGAGGCGAGCGGCCTTAAGTATTCCGTATACTACTCAAAGGAAGGGCCGTTCAATACAGTGACTGATGTCCAAAATGGAACGAGGTTTGGAAGCGAGAATCAGGCGGGACTTTTGGATGAAACCATCACGGGACTTGAGGCAGGTCAGGCCTATTATCTCAACGTGCTGGTTCAGGACACGGACGGTAACAAGTACGTCTACAAACCGACAATAGTAGTAACCAACAAATGACAATTCCGAAAAGGAGCAAATATCATGGATGATATGCGCCTAAACATTAATTTCCCAATCGTTTCGGGAAACCCTCTCATAGAGCAGACGCAGAAGGCTGACACGGATGTCAGCGTCAATGCGGATAAGGACAGCTTTAAAAGCATACTCACGGAAATGCTCCGCAAAAACAGCGATGTAAACTTTTCAAAGCATGCGGTAAAGAGGGCTATCGACCACAATATTGAGCTGACCGACGAAAATCTGAGCCGTCTGAACGAGGGCGTGAAAATGGCGAGCGAAAAAAATCTCGAAGAGCCTCTCATCCTTGTCGGGAATACTGCATTTCTGGTCAACATCCCGAACAACACCGTAATAACTGCTGTTGACAGCAGCGATATGAAAGGAAACGTATTCACAAATATTGACGGAACCGTGATAATTTAGCCGGACCTTTTGAGGAGGCTATGCACCCCGACTGACAGAAGGGTGCGGTACTTTTGTGCGGTTCCAAGAAAGGATTAAAAATGAACAGAGCACTATATTCAGGTGTGGCGGGACTTAAAGCTCACCAGACAAAAATGGACGTTATCGGAAATAACATTTCAAACGTCAATACCTATGGCTACAAATCCCAGCGAGCTGTTTTCAGCGACGTATTTTATCAGACGGTCGCAAGCGCGACCGCTGGAACTGCGTCTAAGGGCGGCACGAACCCTTCGGTAATAGGCTATGGCTCTCAGCTCGCCGCAATCCAGACCAAGATGTCACAGTCCAGCATGCAGTCCACAGGCTACGGGCTCGACGTGGCGATTACGGGCGAGGGCTTTTTCCAGGTCATGGACCCTGACGGCAATATCTTTTATACGAAGGCAGGCTTGCTTGACTACGACGCGAACGGCTACCTGACCGATGTCAACGGAAACTTTGTTTTGGGCACCGCAAAAGCGGACGGCACTGCCGGTTCCGAAAAAATCAAGCTCGACAATCTGGGCGCGGTACCCTCTGCGTCCTCAAAGGCAGAGGTTACGATAAACGGCATTAAGTATACTATAAGCGCCTCAACCGCTACTGAAAGCGGCAACGTTTCCCTCGCAATCGGTTCAAGCGACGACCTGCCCGCCGGACAAAAGGCTACGGCCACAATATCCACCACGGGCACAATAACGGTTAAGCTGAGCAGCACCGAAAAGTTTACCGATATCGCAGCGCTCAATGCCGCTATAAATGCGGCGATAACTGAAGCAAACGGCGGCAAAGCGCACGCGGCCGGTACCTTCACTATAGCAGCCCCGGACGCGGCTGCCAAATTTCCGACAGGCGGACTGACCGGGGCGGATATCTGCGGCACCGACTACAGCGTTACGGAAGGAACAATTACGGGGGATGAGATTTTCAGCGGTTATATGACCGTAAACGGTACAAGCAGTGATTTTACAGGCAGCGGTACGGTTAGCCCCTCCGATTTCGCAGCGGCGTATACCGCGGCGAGCGGCAGCAATGCCGCGTACTGGACAATTTCAATGACAGTTGGTTCAAAAACGTATTCGGGCGTACTGAAGGACGGAGAACTTGCGAAATCCCTGCTGCTCAAGAGCTCAGCCGGAGATTATGTTGAAGTAACGAATCCCGGTTTCGACCAGCTAGTAACTCTGGCGGGTGATGCGAATACCGACGGAGTTCCCGATGCGACGACCCTGAATGCTTTGGCAACGGGTGATTCTCTCACTGTAACTCCGGCGAAGCCGTCGAACGAGCTGGGACTTTCTTCCGTTTCATTCAGTCTGACGGGCGGCACAAAGGGCGGCGCCGTCACGCTTGACCAGCTGACAAGCATCGCGATTGGAGCGGATGGAGTTATTTCAGTGACACATCCGGATTTGGGCACTGTCACGGCGGGGAAAATCTCGCTTGCCAATTTTGCCAATCCGGCGGGACTTCAGATGAAAGGTTCCAACTACTTTGCCGCCACCTCTAACTCCGGAAAACCGATACTATGCAATCCCGGCTCGGACGGTACGGGTGAGCTGCAGAGCAACACGCTCGAGCTTTCAAATGTCGACCTGTCCTCGGAATTTGCGGAAATGATCACCACCCAGCGCGGCTTCCAGGCCAACTCGCGCATAATAACCGTTTCAGACACGATGCTGGAGGAGCTTATAAATCTTAAACGCTGACCGAAGTGCCTCTGACGACGGTTTTTACCGTCGTCAGAGGCAAGCGTAAATTTAGATTTGTTTCAGAGCTCCGCAAGAAAGTTATCCAAAACATTGGGAGGTCGCGATGATTGTAGTAACAAAACTCAACGATACACCTTTCATTCTGAATGACGATCTGATTGAAACAATTGAGGAAACGCCCGACACCACGATAAGGCTTACAAATAAAAACTATATTATCGTTAAAGAATCTATGATGGAGGTTGTCGCAAGGGTAATCGCGTTTCGTAAGGAAATAAACGGAACGATAACCCTGCATAAAACTTTCAGCGATATCAGCGGTAATGAAACACCTAACGAATAATTTATATTCTTTTCCAGGCAGCCAAAGGAGTTGAGTTTTACTATGGCGGAAGCGCTGTCTCAGAGTCAGATTGACGAATTACTTCATAAAATGCGTACGGGAGACGTTGAAAAACCTCAGGCCGAACCAAAACAGCGAATAAAAGATTATGATTTTTCTTCGCCCAAGAAGTTTACTAAGGATCAGCTGAAATCTCTGAATAACCTCTACGAGAATTATTCCAGAATGATGTCCTCCTATTTTACGAGTATTCTCCGAAGCACTTGCGAGGTGACAATCAGTCAAATCGAAGAGCAGCGGTTTTATGAATTTACAAACGCGCTGCCGGACAGCACTTTAATAGGAATATTCTCGTTTGCGCCAGAGGGAAGCGCTTATGGCGAAACCACAATGATGATCGAGTTTTCAACGGTTTTCGGATACCTGCTGATAGACAGACAGCTGGGCGGAAACGGAGAGCTTGTAACTCTCGACCGCGATTATACGGATATTGAACTATCACTGCTTGATCTTGTAATGGACAGAATCACGCTTTATCTGCAGGAAGCCTGGAGCAGCTTTTTTCCGCTGCAGACGCGCTTTTTGACCATTGAAACAAACGGAAGATTCGTCCAGACCTTTGCACCTCAGGACGTGGTCGTAATAGTCACCTTCGATATTGACGACGAGCAATGCAAAACCTCCGCGAATATCTGTATGCCCGCTGAAAACCTTGAGGAACTGATAAGCAGTCTCTCTGTGAAATATAACCACCCTTCAAAAAAACAAGATGCAGTGAAGGAAAATAAAAAGCGTGAGAAGGTTTTCAATTATCTGAAGCAGTCTGAACTAAATCTCGAAGCGCATCTGGACGACTGCTTCATGAGCCTTGGAGAAATAGCACAGCTTCAGGTAAACGATGTTATTTTTCTGAATAAAAGAATAAACGAAGACATATCCGTAAGCGTCGAAGGAATCCCCTGCTACAAAGCCAGACTCGGCGAAGTTGACTCTAAAATGGCTTTAAAAATTGTCAATACGGAGAACATACCAGACGACAGAAGAGAGGGATAATGGGTGAAAAAGGATAATAAAGTACTGACAGGCGACGAGCTCGACGCAATAGGAGAAATTCTTAATATCAGCATGGGCGCCGCTGCCACTGCCGTTTCGACTATGCTGGAGCGGCAAGTTGTAATCACAACGCCCAAGATAACTCAAAATCTGCTTCAAAATGTTGACTTCTCCGAATTTGAGCCTGCAATTGTAGTAAAAATCAACTATATAGAGGGCTTGTCCGGTACAAATGTCATAGTTATCAGACGCAAAGACATGGGGATCATTCTCAATCTGCTGATGGGCAACGATTATACAAATACCGAGGATTATGAGTTCGACGAAATGAGTATGAGCGCAGCCTGTGAAGTCATGAACCAGATGATGGGGTCGTCAGCCACCGCGATGTCGGAAATGATAAATCAGACAATTAATATTTCCACACCGCTGGCAACACTGGCCGAGAGCGCTAACGACGCATCAAGAATTTTCGACGACATTGAACAGGGCGAAAACGTCGTTTCGGTTTCATTCAAAATGACGATAAAGGAAACGCTCGATACTAACTTCAGCAGTGTTATGCCGCTGGAGCTTGCAAGAGCGATAGTAGAGGCTGTGAACGGCGGGGTTATCGAATCGTCGGAGGTGCAGCAGGAACCGGCGGCTCCGAGCCAGAAACAGGCGATTAACCAGCCGCAGCAAAATTCTCCGCCGCCACCTCAAACCGCTCAGCAAGCGTCTGCGCCAACGCAGCAGACCGTTCCTCCCCAGCCGGATTACTGGCCACCATCGGTCCCCGTCGATCCTCAGTATATGCCTCCGGCAGAAAAGCCGCCGAATACTCATCCGTATCAGCCCTACCAGCCGCCTTTCGATCCGGCTATGCAATATGCGCAATATCAGCAGCCCTTGCCTCAGCCGCCATATGGACAGGCCGCCAACAGACAGTATCCGTATGGGCAATACAGCCAATATCCCGAGCAGCAGCAAAATACGCGGTATGTTATGCCTTCGCTGAACGTAAAGCAGCCGGAATTTCCAGATTTTTCACAAAAGTCAGGACAAGTACCCACAGTCTACAGTTCAAACATGAATTTGCTTATGGGAGTTCAGCTGGAGGTGTCGGTCGTTATCGGCAGGGCAAAACAAAAAATTAAAGATGTGCTAGATTTGGGGCAGGGCTCTATAATCGAGCTTGACCGGCAGACAGGCTCCCCGGCTGAAATCGTAGTAAACGGGCAGCTTATCGCGTATGGCGATGTGGTTGTGGTCGGCGACAATTTCGGAATTCGCATTACCGAAATAGTGGGAACAAAGGAACTCATCGATTCCATCGAAAAGAACAACAAGTAATCATTTGAGGAGGAAACAGGCAATGTACAATATTCTGATTGTTGATGACGCGGGGTTTATGAGAAAGATGGTGCAGACCCACCTTTCGAAGGCGGGATATACCGACTTTATCGAGGGTGAGGACGGGCAGCGCGCGATTGATATTTACAAAGAGCAGAAACCGGATCTTGTTATTATGGACATTACCATGCCAAATGTTGACGGGATAGAGGCGTTGCGGCAGATTAAGGCGATCGACTCCGACGCTAAGGTCATCATGTGCTCCGCAATGGGACAGGAAGCGATGGTCATGGAGGCCATAAAACTCGGAGCGCTTGACTTCATCGTTAAACCCTTCAAGGCAGAGCGCATTATCCAGACCGTAAATAAAATCTTACCGCTCTGAGAATAAGACTGAGCAAGAGGTGAATTAGGCTTGAACGGCTGGACGGAAGTATTATCTGTAATTGGT
>JASDTK010000270.1:0-11001 GCA_041891555.1 Oscillospiraceae bacterium | reverse complement strand
ACTGCCTGCTGTGGCGGCAATCACGCCCAGCACGGTAAAGGTTACTGCTGAGCCAAGGGCAAAGGTGAGTGACAACCGCAGTGCCTTTTTGGTATCTCGTGCGCCGGTGCCGCCCACATATCCAATCACCAGTGGAATGCTGCTGAGAGAGCATGGCGTAAAGGAGGTCAGCACACCCGCAAGCAGAGCCAACAGCGGTGCAACCCAGAGGTTTTCCAACATCAGCTTTGAAATGCTTTCCAACAGGGCGGTCATTCCGCTACCCCCATGTCGGACAGAATCAGCCGCATTTGCTCCTCCGTCAGTCCACCTTGATGCACCGTGAAGGCAAGCTCACCGGTGTCCTTGTAAGTGTACTGGGTCAGCTCAATTTGTGAAGCTACATCCTCGCTGGGAGCATAAGGCGTTCCGTCTGCGGCGATCAGGACCTGCGTCGGAATAACCTGCACAGGAAAATCCCTTGCCGCATCGGTATTTTTCCACACATCCACGAATTTGACGATGGCCTTGCCCTGCATCTCAGCATTCATCGTCTGCAGTACCGGAGCCATCTCTTTGCAGGGAATACAGGAGTCCGAACCAAAATCAATGATGAGTGGCAGTCCGTATGCAGTCAGTGCTTCCAAGTCTACCGCATTCGCTTCAAGCAGAAAATCTGTGTCGTTGTTAGGCTGAACCAGCTCGGCGGCACCACCGCTTGGAGTAGGCAGTGCAAGCGGCTCGACAGGCTTGTTTTTTACTGCCCATATTCCAACTATCACAGCGATGATAAGGACAGGAACCACAATTTTCAATATTCTTCGTTTATTCACCGGCAGTTTCCTCCGCAACAGCAACTGTCCTTTGCTGTTTTCCCAGCGAAAAAGTTCTTGAGATTTTCCGGCAGCGCATAGTCTCCGCAGCCGCAGCCGGACGATTCCCCGCCAAGTGCAGCTTTCAAAATCCGTTCTGCAAGCATGGCTTTTGGCGGCACTTCATAGGTCTGCCCTTTGTAGGCAAAGGTGCGGCAGGTCACATCTGTTCCGCTGATTTCACTGCAACAGCCGCAAGCATTTTCCTGCACCGATTCACAAATATCCTGTCCATTCACTCGGATTGTGGGCGAGGCCAAGAAACGGTATTCCTTTGCCAATTCTTCGCTGGAGATTTCAACTTTCTCCAGCTTGGTATGGTATCCGGCAGTTTCCAGGGCAGGCGAAATGGTAAGAAGCACTTCCTCCAGCACCGCATCCGCACCGATGCAGCGGTCGCAAGTGGAAAGATCAAGATAAAGGTATTGAATTAAAACCACTTTTGCATCGTTTTCACCGGCTTCACCGCAGCAGCAAGGGGCGCTTTCAGTTTCGCCTTTTTCTCCATTTGGAGGAATCCAGCCGGTGTCGTCCCCCACATAGGCGATGGCTCCCACAGGGCACTTGTTGCCACAGCCGTGGCAATGGTCAATGCAGCGTTCGGGAGAAACCACCACAGGGGATGGTGCTTTGTCTTTATCATAAACCCCATGAGGACAAAAATTCACACAGGTGCCGCACTCTGCGCAGGTCACATAATCAATGACCGGATACCAATTTTGAGCCATTTGTTTGTCCTCCCCAGTTAAATAAATAGGAACTGGAATGCGTTAAATAGATAACCCACGATGATGATGCCGATGGTACAGATTGCTACAAACAGCCCCAACAGCTTTGGCTTTACCGCCTTGCGCAGCATAATGATGGAGGGCAGCGAAAGCGTGGTGACTGCCATCATAAAGGAGAGCACCGTGCCAAGCTGTGCGCCCTTATAGAGCAGAGCTTCTGCCACCGGAATTGTACCAAAAATGTCGGCATACATGGGAACACCCAGCAGAGTTGCCAGCACCACACCAAAAGGGTTTTTGCTGCCAAGGATTGTCGCTATCCAAGCTTCGGGAATCCAGTTGTGAATGAGCGCGCCGATGCCAACGCCCACAAGAATATACGGAAACACTTTTTTGAAAGTGGATACAACCTGATCCTTGGCGTAAAGGATTCGCTCTTTCTTCGTAAGGTCGGGTGATTCGATGTCCACGCTGCTGGCGCTACGGATGAATTCTTCCACCTGATTTTCCATGTGCAGCTTTTCAATCAGCGTACCGCCGACAACAGCGATCACCAGCCCCACCACCACATAGGCGATGGCGACCTTTGCCCCAAAGATGCTCATTAGTAGGACAAGAGAACCGAGGTCAACCATCGGCGAGGAAATCAAAAAGGAGAAGGTCACACCCAGCGGTAGCCCCGCGCTGGTGAAGCCGATGAACAGTGGAATAGAGGAACAGGAGCAAAAGGGCGTCACAGTGCCAAGGAGCGCTGCTATCATATTTGCTCCTACGCCGTGAAAGCGGCTCATGATTTTCTTGCTGCGCTCCGGCGGAAAGTAGCTCTGAATGTACGAGATGATGAAAATGAGCACGCAAAGCAGGACGGTAATTTTCAGCACATCGTAGATGAAAAATTGAATGCTGCCGCCGATTCGCCCGGTAACATCCAGTCCGAACAGCGAAAGCAGATTGCCGATGACGGCATTGAGCCATTTCATTCCAAGTACTTGGTCTTGAAAAAACAGCCACACATTTTGAAGAATTTCCATGCGGGATAAGCACCTCTCTTTTCTTAATTTGAATAGACATATCAAAAAATGTTGATGTATTGTGTCGAATAAAAACCATCTGCAATCAGATGGCTTTTATTTATTGCAGCAGCCTTTATCGCTTGCTGTCGTATCGGGGGTTGTAAGAGCCTTGAGTAAAAGGAGTGCCTCACGGCTTCCCTGATCGCTGATTTTGTAGTGCGTCCATTTACCCTCCTGTCTGCTTTCCACGATACCCGATTCACACAAAATCTTCATGTGATAGGATAGTCCGGATTGACCTATATCCAAATCCTCCAAAAGCACACAGGCACATTTTTCGCCGCTGCGCAGCAGCTCCAAAATCGCCAGCCGCTTCTCATCGCAAAATGCCTTAAACACCTTGGCATTCTTCTCAGGCGTAAGTTCCAACGCTCATCACCTCAAATCAAAAACTCTTGATACGATATAGTATATGCGTCAAATCAAAAAATGTCAATATGAAAGGATGTATTTCTTTATGAAAATTAAAATTCGCTCACCGTCTTTACGCAAGCATTGCCTGGACTATTTTAGGAATGTAGGAACGAAGCACAGGGCAGCAACAAGCCGCCCTGTGCTTCTCTTTTTTAGAAGTTGAATTCGCTGTCCCAATCAAAATCGCCGCTTGACTCTACATTTTTAGGCCAATGGCTGCACCATTCCGGAACCCGTGGTGTTTCTGCACGGTCAAGACTTGGCGTGTAGGGCTTGATGTCCAGCACGGGACTTTGGTCATCGGCATCAATATAGGCCAATCCGATTACCCCGTTATCCACATCAATGTAGGTGATATAGGCGCAGGATAGCGCAATGGGATTGGGACGCTGCGGCGAGCGCGTGGCAAACGTGCCCATCCTGTCCGGTCCATGCTTATAGGGCTTCGCTTCCGACAAAACAGCTCTGTCGGTCTCGTTGTCACAGTGGTCAAACCACCAAAGGACGTTCACATAAGAAAAGCCGTCCAACCCGATGAGCGCCTCTATATATTCGGGCAATAGTTCTATACGAAACCCTTCTTCATCGGTGCGGATTGAGCCGATTTGTTTTACTGTGAAATTGTAATCCATAAAGAATCTCCTTCAAAATTAGATTTTTTACGGTACCGTTAATTCCAGTATAGCAATGTGTTTTTATACTACAAGCCTTTTGAAAAAATTAAATGGCCATCCTTACGCAAGTGTTGACTGGGCAGCACACGTCCAATTATAGGTAATGTATAGCTGTTGTAAACGTCCTCGTCTCGATGCTCTGATCGTGCCATTAGCTGGCAGCATGCATAAAGCCGGGCAGATTCTTCTGCCCGGCTTTATGTGACGTTAGACCTGTTTGACCTTTGCTTTATATTCTTGTAGGAGTTGCTGGAATTCAGGCTCTCCCTGCAAAAACGCATACTCGGGATTGCGTTCCAGATCGGCAAGCAGCGGCGGCAGAAAAGTCTGCCCCATATTTTCGGAATTTTCCTTGCGTGGCTGATGACAGAACAGCGGGCATGTGGAGATATCCCAAGGTGTCTCTGCCGCACGGAGCATGGCGGAAATGAGCCGAATACTCTCCTGGACATCCCGGCTTGACACGGCAAGCAGCATTTGGGCGAGAGATGCGCTGTATTGCCACAGGCCAAAGGCTTCGCATTCCGCGCGAGATGCGTCGGCAAGCTGCTTTGCCTGCGCTACGTTTCCGTCAGCCGCCAGCAGAGGAATCAACTTTGTGACGTACATCAACGTTTCCTGCAGGCTGTTCAAGGTCATGCGTTCCAAAACAGCCTCCGCCTCCGTCGTTTTCCCCTTTTTGGCGAGCAGGTCGGCCTGCAGCGTGCGCTTATCGGGGATACCTTTCTTTGGAATCTGATCCAGCAGCTCCTGCGCTTTGTCATAGTCCCCACGTTGGATGCTTTTAGAGGCCAGCATATACCGTGCGCTGTTCGAGAGAATTAGATCGTCGGATTGCGCGACCCGTTCGTAAAGCTCAGTGATCTGCGTCTGGCAGCGCTCCCTGTCCTCGTCCGACAGCTCCGTCATGAGCAGTCCGCCCTCCAGCACCATTGCGACAGAGTACTGCAGCCCGGCACACTGGGGATATTCCCGAACCTTCTCCATGGCCATGGAAAACGCCTGCAAAAAATTCTCGTCTTTCATGTGCTGCGCGACGTCATTGAGAAACAGCGTGACCTCCAGATCCGATAAATTTTCCTGAAAACCAAGAAGTGTGTTCGGATCTGTTTTCAGCAGCCGCGCCAGAACGGGCAGCAGGGTCAAATCCGGACAGGACAGACCTTTTTCCCACTTGTTTACCGCTGGTGTCGTGATGCCGAGATAATTTGCTACCTGCTCCTGCGTCAGTCCCAGCGCTTTGCGCTTTTCCCGTAATACCTCTGCCATTGCCATAATCGCATCCTCCGTTCCATACCTTGTTATTTCATGATTCATTGTAGCAGGAGAAATGGGGAAATACCATTGAGCATTCGTTAAAGCAGAGGTGTATTTTTTTAACCGCAAGTTTATAAACCGGCTCGTACCATGAAGGGAGGTGAAACATTGTTTATATGGGATTTTCTTTTAGGCGACGTGATGGATCAGATCATCGACTGGGTCTACGGTCAGGTGGTCGGCTTTCTGGGCGACTTTTTTGCCCAAATGGGCAACATGGGCGTGGAGCTGTTCGAGATGAGTTGGGTGCAGAGCATTGTGCTGTTCTTCTCCTATCTCGGCTGGACGCTTTTTGCTGTCGGCCTCGTGGTCTCCGCGTTTGAATGCGGAATCGATTATCAGAACGGGCGCGGCAGCGTGAAGGACTCGCTGCTCAGCGCGCTCAAGGGCTTTCTTGCCGTAGGACTGTTCACCACCGTGCCCGTGAAGCTGTTCGAGCTGTCCGTCAACCTGCAGGCCAGCCTGACCAGCGGCATCACCGGCTACGGCAGCGGCATCGACACGCTGGCAACCGGAATCATCGACAGCCTGAACACGGCAGGTTCGCTGGACGCGGCCTCCAATGCCGGGATCTTCGGCGGACTGGGGGCCATCACAAGCCCCATCATGCTGCTCTTTATCATCATTATGATGGGCTATGCCGTAATCAAGGTGTTTTTCAGCAATCTCAAGCGCGGCGGCATCCTGCTCATCCAGATCTCCGTGGGCTCGCTGTATATGTTCAGCGTCCCCCGCGGATACATGGAGGGTTTTGTGCAATGGTGCAAGCAGATCATCGGTCTGTGCCTGACCACTTTTTTGCAGGCGACGATCCTGACCGCGGGGCTGATGGTCATTCCCGACCACTGCCTGCTGGGGCTTGGGCTCATGCTCTCTGCCGGAGAGGTGCCCCGCATCTGCGGCGCGTTTGGACTGGACACCAGCACCCGCGCCAATATCATGAGCGCCGTCTATACGGCACAGGCGGCGGTGAATACCACCCGCACCATTGTGCAGGCGGCGCCGAAATAAGAAACGGAGGCTTTATGAAACTGATTTATGTTGCGTCCCCATACGCCGGGGACATCGAAAGGAATACCGCGTTCGCCAGAGAAGCGTGCCAATTCGTGAAAAACGAAGGGCACGCTTTTTTTGCGCCCCATCTGCTCTATCCGCAGGTGCTGCATGAGGATGACCCCGCCGACCGGCAGCTTGGTCTTGCCATGGGAAAGAAGATGCTCGCCAAATGCGACGAGCTGTGGGCGTTCGGAGATTTCATCTCGCCCGGTATGGCAGGCGAAATTGAGCTTGCGGAGCAGCGCGGCATTCCCGTGCGATATATCACAGTGCAGGAGATGGAGAAAACAGAGAGGCCGTTTGCGGAAAGGCATCCCTTCTGCTCCATGCGGTTATAAGCCATGCTGACCATGGGGAGCCTTTTCGATGGGATCGGGGGCTTCCCGCTGGCGGCAATCCGCAATGGCGTCACGCCTGTATGGGCAAGCGAGATTGAAGCCTTTCCCATTGAGGTCACTAAAGAGCGATTCCCCGATATGATTCACGTCGGGGATATCACAAAGTTAAACGGCGCGACACTGCCGCCCGTGGACATCATCTGCGGCGGCAGCCCATGTCAAGACCTGTCGGCCGCCGGGGCGAGAGCCGGACTTGCCGGCGCGCGCTCCGGCCTTTTTATGGAACAGGTACGCATCGTCAGGGAGATGAGAAATGCAGACAAACGAAACGGTCGAACAGCTCACCTTATTCGACCAAGATTTATGGTGTGGGAAAATGGTGCGACACGTTCCTAACTGAAAAGGTTAGGCGCAAGGCGGAAAATTAGCCTTGCAGAACTGATAACCCGATGGGTGGAATGAAGGAGTAACGCCCTGAAACGCCCACACTGATACTCCGACTGGCGCAGGCTAAGCAAATAAACTTGTGTCAGAAGCTCGGTGAAGTCGGCAGAGAGTGACCGTAAATCGTAGCAATACGATACGAAAGCTGTCCAGAGGTGGATGGTGTCGCCTATATGCCGGGTGTCCTATGCTCATGGTGAGAATGTGTGAAAAACACTGACGAACTTCCGAATGTAAGGGTCTAAACCCAAAATGTGTCGAAAGGCACTACCCGCCATAGCGGGGTGTTCGTGGATGAGTAAAAGTCGTTTTTATGAAAATCCATTTACTGTTACAGGCAGTAAGGCAACCGCCGAACGCAGGCTCAAAGGAAGCACCTAAAAGCGTAGCATGATAGGGTTTATCGGAACGTGGAAAGCTGGAAACGTGGAGGGTTTTGCACCCAAAGAAGCGTTGGGCGGGAAGTCATAACCGCTCTTTATTTCAGTGAGAGTAGAGGCACAGTACCGATGAAATCGTGGAAACACGGTGAAGGGATAGCCTCAAGTCGAGCTAACAGTCAAATTTGAAAACACAATAAACACAGCTTCGAGTATGACAAAGAAAATCCAGCCCGAAAGGAGTGGATGCCTGTGTTGACTTCGGAGCAGAGGAACCCCAAACGCAGTAAAATCCGCTATACGGAATATTATGCCTTGCAAGAAACCTTAGATGGGCTGTATGCCGACAGTGAAAAAGGCAAGATGTTTACGCACCTCATGGAAATCATTGTGAGTTCGAAAAACATTAAGCTGGCATACCGAACAATCAAGGGGAATACAGGGAGCAACACCGCAGGAGTGGACAAGCGCACCATCCAAGACCTTGCTAAATTGGACGAGGGCAAGTATGTTGCGCTGATTCAGAAGCAGTTTAGAAGCTATCATCCCCGCCCTGTTCGCAGAGTGGAAATCCCAAAACCCAACGGCAAAACCAGACCCCTCGGAATCCCAACAATCGTTGACCGCATTGTGCAGCAATGTGTTTTGCAAGTCTTGGAGCCAATCTGTGAAGCGAAATTTTATGACCATTCCTATGGATTCAGACCAAATCGCTCCACAGAACACGCCATATCCAGATGCAACCAGCTAATTCAGCTATCGCATTTGTATTATGCCGTGGACATTGATATTAAAGGTTTCTTTGATAACGTGAACCACACAAAATTGATTCAGCAGATGTGGCAGATGGGAATCCGGGATAAGCACCTACTGTGCATCGTTCGTGAGATGCTGAAAGCGCCAATCGTCCTGCCTGATGGAAAAATGCTATACCCTGACAAGGGAACGCCGCAGGGCGGTATCCTGTCCCCGTTGTTATCCAATATCGTCCTCAATGAGTTGGACTGGTGGATAGCATCACAATGGGAGCAGATGCCGATGCACGGAACTGCCCGGTACTTCATGCCGAATAAGAACGGCAGTATGAATCGGGGGTATCAGTACCGTGTCCTCAAAAAGGAAAGCCATTTAAAGCAAGTGTTCATCGTTCGATACGCAGACGATTTCAAGCTGTTCTGCAGCAATCGCAAGGATGCATTTTGTATCTTTGAAGCAACGAAGCAATGGCTGAAAGAGCGGCTTTCGCTGGACATCAGCCCGGAAAAATCCAAGGTAGTGAACCTAAAACAGCACTATTCGGAATACCTGGGCTTCAAGATGAAGGCACGTTCCAAGGGAAAGAAACACGTTGTTTGCTCTCATATGAGCGACAAGGCAAGGGCAAAGGCGAAAAGTCAGCTATCCGAATGCATAAAGGCAATTCAGCACCCCAAGAGTGACCAAGACCAGCATAGGCAGATATTCCGCTACAATTCTATCGTAGTCGGGATGCACAACTACTACTGCGTGGCAACTTGTGTCAATTTGGACTTTTCGGCAATCGCATACGCTGTTGGGAAACAGATGAAAAACCGGCTGGGCAGGCAGGGATTAAGCAAACAAGGCAAATTGGAAAAGGGTTATATTAAGGAACGGTACGGAAAAAGCCAGCAAATCCGTTTTCTGAAAGGGCATCCGCTCGTTCCCGTTGGGTATATCAAGCACAAAAATCCATTGGGAAAGAAGCGCAGTATCAACCGCTATACAGAAGACGGACGGGCAGAAATCCACAAAATGCTTGGTGTCAATACGGATATCCTGACATGGCTCATGCGTAATCCGAGGCTGGCGCAATCTGTTGAGTATGCAGACAATCGCATTTCCCTTTACGCCGCTCAATACGGAAAATGTGCCATCACTGGGAAGCCGCTGAACCGCCATGAAATCCACTGCCATCATAAGATTCCAAAAACGATGGGTGGCACTGACGCTTACTCCAACCTTGTTATCGTGAGCGAAGCAGTTCATCAGTTAATGCACGCCACGGACGAGGTAACCATACTCCGACACCTTAAAACCCTAAACCTTGATGCTGGACAGACCAAAAAGCTGAATAAACTGCGAGAACAAGCAAGCCTTAGAGCAATCTAAGCAATCAAAGCTGCTACGAAGTGTGTAAATTGTGTTTGAAACAAAATGCTGTTAGTCCGATGGAACGCCGTGTGAGGGGAAACTCTCATGCACGGTGTGGAGTGGGGGAAAATCCGAAGATTGCATCAAAGGATTACCTATCACTATTCCCCGGAGCCTTCTCCTCGGCAGACGGCGAGGACTTCCGGGCGGTCCTCGAAGAAACCATCCGAATTGCGGACTACAGACTTTCAATTCCTCGACCTGCGTCCGGGCGGTGGGAATCTGCTGGGGCCGTGCTGGGAAACCAATGCTCCCTTGCTTGGCGAGTACTGGACGCTCAATACTGGGGCGTCGCCCAAAGACGCCGTCGAATCTTCTTTGTCGCAGATTTTGCAGGCGACAGTGCCCCAGCGATATTATTTGAGCCGGACAGCTTGTATGGGAATCCTGCGCAGATCTGAGGAACGCGGTAAGGATCTGCCGCCGCAGCTTGAAGCGGCACTGGAACGGCAGGCTGGTATAGCAAAAAACGCCACATCCTTATTGCCAAGTCGAATTGACTCCCATAGTGTAGCCGGATTCTGCGCCGGGGCCGGGCCGTCTGCCGGGACCATCGGGTATCAGGAGGAACGCGCGCCCACGCTGAAAGCCTCAGCCAGCGGAAACATGATGCCGTCCATTCTGTGCCTGAACGACCAAGGCGGGCAGCGCATGGATCTGTCTCTCGATTACACCGGCACAATCCGTGCCGATGAGAAAGGGCATCAGCCGCTGGTATACGAAAACCACGGGATCGATGCCAGATACTCCGGCCCGCACAAAATCGCGCCTACCATGGCGGCCCGGTATGGGACCGGCGGCAACAACGTCCCTCTGGTTTCACGCGAACCGGATACCATCTGCATCACTGGCAATGCCATTGACCGGCAGCCGCAAAACGGCGACAATGGTCTCGGCTGGCAGGCGGATATTTCCTATACCCTGACAGCTACTGACCGCTTATCTGGATGTCTGGATAAACGGTCTAATTCCGAGGATTGAGTTATCCCGATGTTGTCAGTACGGGGATATTTGCTGAGAATCAAGCTTTTTTTCATCCGTTGTCATCATAAAACCTGCAGATAATAGATTAAAAGCGGCCTGACAGTTCAATTTCGCCAGGACCGCTTTTTCCGTATTCATACTAATTGTTGATCTAATTTTCCTTTAGGCATATATTGCGTTTAGAATAGCTTTCCCACTCAATGTTTTGAATATTTTGTGAACGGAGTCATTCGACATATTATCCTCATAAAAATTAACAAGAAAGTCAGCCTCAACCAGTATCTGATAATCGATACCTTGAATGTCGGTATAGATATGATGATGCGCGATAAGCCAGCATACACGGTCAATAACACCCGATTCGATGCCTAACCCCTCCAGAAGCTTTTTTGCTTCAGGCGGACCTTCAATCTGCTGATAGTTTCCAGCGGAGTTGTTGTACTTTTTCTCGCTATTTTTAATCCCAATGTCATGAGTAAGCGCCGTAATTTCAAGAATCTCCTGTGTGCTTTCTTCTAAGGCAACACCGCACAAAAAATGTGTGCATCAAAAGCCGCTAAGTGGTAAAAT
>JASDTK010000269.1:3642-11024 GCA_041891555.1 Oscillospiraceae bacterium | reverse complement strand
GTACATTTTCGTTCCGCGAAGGCCAAGGAACTGATGGCCCTCTGCGTTTACAAAGAGGGCAGGAGTGTTTCGATTTATGACATAATTGAATGCCTCTGGGAGGGCAGCGACTGCAAAAACACAGATAACACCGGTTACAGGCGTACAATCAAGGAGCTTCGGGATACGCTGAGCGACTGCGGCGCGGAGGATATCTTCGTTCGCGAGCGAGGTAATTGCCGTATACGCCGCGAACTGGTTTCCTGCGATTACTATGATTTCTGGGACGGAGAGCCAAATGCCGTAGCGCGTTTTGACGGAAGATTTATGTCGGAATACGCGTGGGCGGAGGGCGCAATTTACCAGATGTGCGAAAAGAAAAAAGAATTTTAAAAAATTGAGAATATTTTAACGCTCCGTACGGTTTCCGAACGGAGCGCTTGTTATAATTGTCATGAAAAAGTGGTAATTTAAAAGTAAATTTAGTAAAAAGCCGCAAACCGGGGAAGGAGACGTGATGGAGTGGAAGAGCTTCTGAGAATGGAAGGCATCTCGAAGCAATTCGGAGAGTTTTTTGCCAACCGCAACGTGCGCTTTGAGGTGTGCTCGGGCGAGGTGCATACCCTTCTGGGTGAAAACGGCGCGGGCAAGTCAACGCTGATGAACGTTCTGATTGGTCTGTACCAGCCCTCCGCGGGCAGCATTTATCTTCATGGCAGAAAGGTGAAGATTGAGTCTCCGGCTCAGGCGGTTAAACTGGGCATAGGCATGGTACATCAGCATTTTATGCTGGTCGAGGCCATGACTGTTTTCCAGAATATAATTCTTGGCGACACGCGATCAAAAAAGCCATTTATTGACGTCAAGGAGAGAAAAAAAGAAATACTCGAGCTGTCGTGGAAATACGGGCTGAATGTTGAACTTGACGCTAAAATAACGGATATCGCGGTCGGCGCCCAACAGCGTGTCGAGATATTAAAGGCGCTCTACAGAGGCGCGGAGCTTCTAATTTTGGACGAACCAACCGCCGCGCTCACTGATGTTGAGGTGGAGGGGCTTTACAGCATCATCGAAAAGCTCAAGGCCGAGGGCAAGAGCATCATATTCATCAGCCACAAAATGCGCGAGGTGCTGCACGTTTCGGACCGAATCACGATACTCCGCGCCGGAGAAGCGATATGCACGCTCGATGCGGATAAGACCACGAGTCAGGAGCTTGCGAACCTGATGATTGGGCGCGAGCTTTCCGAACCAATATATTCAAAGGTCGTGGAACCCGGTGAGCCGGTCATCGAGCTTACAAACGTATCCTACAAAAAGAGCTTAAAGCACGGCGGACTTAATGAGATTAGCCTGAAGGTATCCAAAGGCGAAATCGTAGGCATCGCGGGAGTCGACGGCAACGGACAGAGCCAGCTTGCCCAGATTGCCGCCGGAGTTATCCAAAACGAGTCGGGAGAGGTGAAGCTCAAGGGCAAAAAGCCCGCAACCTTCGCGCCGCGCGGTTTTATAGAAGAAAATGTCTCTCATATACCGGAAGACAGAAATCTTATGGGACTTGTGGGCGATATGAGCATAGAGGACAATCTCGTATTCAAATCAACGGAGGATGACCGCTTCAGCAAAGCTCACGGCTGGTTTCTGAAGAAAAAGGCAATCAGGCAGTACTCTGAGGAGCTTCGCGAAAAATACGATATCCGCTGTCAGTCGATGGCGCAGGAAACGAGGAATCTCTCCGGCGGCAATCAGCAGAAGGTCATTCTGGCGCGTGAGCTCGAGGCGGAACCGGATTTGCTCATTGCTGTGCATCCGACACGCGGTCTCGATATCGGCGCGACAAGATATGTCAGAGACAGCATGATAGAGGCAAGAGACAAGGGCTGCGGAGTTCTGCTCATAAGCGCCGATTTCGATGAGGTGCTGCAGCTTTCGGACCGCATCATCGTCCTGTTCGAGGGACAGATAATGGGCGAGTATTCAGGCACGAATCCGCCCATCCAAGAGATTAGCCTTGCCATGGCGGGAAAGTAGGGGGGCGCGAAATGTTAAAGAAAAATTTCATGAATGTGCTTATCCCGGTGCTGTCCATACTTCTGGCATTCATCATCGGCATGATCATAATTCTCAGTCTGGGTGCGAATCCGATACAGGCGATGGGATACCTGTTTAAGGGTGCTTTCGGTACGGTCACAAATTTGTCCAATACAGTTGTCCGCTCCATGCCGCTAATTTTCTGCGGCTTATGCACCTGCTTTGCCTATCGCTGCGGCATTTTCAATCTCGGAGGCGAAGGGCAGTTCCTTTTCGGCGCGATGGCCGCTTTGGCGGTTTCGCTGCTTGTCGGAGCCGAAGGTCCGTGGGTCACTGTGCTCGCTATAGCGGCAGGCATTATTGCCGGAGGCTTCTGGGGACTTCTTCCCGGCCTTCTCAAGAGCTGGCGCGGACTCAACGAAATGATAACGACCATCATGTTCAACTACGTCGCCGTTCTGTTTATGGGCTTCGTCTATACCAGCGCTCTGCGCGAGGGCTCGGTGCCTCAGACAGCGCCTGTGCCGCAACTGACGCAGATTGCCCGCATTTTCCCCAATCTCCGCATAACCTGGGGAATTGTAATTGCGCTGCTTGTCGGCATCGCGGCATGGTACTTCCTTTTCCACACCTCCAAGGGCTTTCAGCTTCGCGCGGTCGGCTTCAACCCAACAGCGAGCCAGTTTAACGGTTTCTCCGTCAAAAGCTACAGGCTTATGGCCTTTGTCGTGTCCGGCGCAATCGCGGGACTTGGCGGAGCCTGCGATATACTCGGCACCCAGTTCCGCCTGATAAGCGGCTACGGCAGCGGTTACGGTTTCGACGGCGTGGCTATCGCTCTCATCGCACAGCTTGACCCGATTGCAACCGTAATAGTAGCCTATTTCTTCGCTGTCCTGCGCGTCGGCTCCACGACCATGCAGGTCGGAAGCGGTGTTCCGACGAGCGTCATCGATATAATTCAGGCTCTGGTCATCATTTTCGCGGTTGCCGGTTCCGCAATGATGCATCTGCCGACTGTAAAAGTGTTCTTCTCGAACCTCTTCGGGAAAAAGGAGGCCGCATAATATGGACGGAAATACTGTATCCGATCTCATCATTGCAACCGTTAGGATGGCGACGCCGCTGCTTATCGTGGCGCTTGCGGAGCTTTACTCTGAAAGAGCCGGAATGGTCAACATCGGCCTTGACGGCATCATGGCTTTTGGCGCACTTGTGGGCTTTCTTGTCTGTTACTGGACGGGCAATCCCTACCTTGCCGTTCTCTGCGCGGCCGTAGCGGGTGTCGGCGTCAACATGATTTACGCCTTCTGCACCATTACGCTTTGCGCAAACCAGATAGTCTACGGCATGGCAATCAACATTTTCGCACCTGCGCTTGCCTCGTTCTTCTACCGCGTGGTTTTCGGCGTCAGCTCCACGCTCGCTCAGGGCACGCTTATGAAAACCGTTGCAATCCCCGTTCTCAAGGATATTCCACTTTTCGGCAAGCTGCTTTTCGACCAGACTCCGATGGTTTATCTTGCGTATTTGCTCGTGATTATTACGGCGATTTATTTCAACCGCACCAAATCAGGACTCAATTACAAGGCTGTCGGCGAGTACCCGAAGGCGGCCGAAACTATGGGCATCAACGTAATCCGCCGGAAATATATCGCGTGCGTCATCTGCGGCTTTTTCGCCGGCGCCGGCGGAGCCTATCTCACCACCTGCTATGTCAACACCTATTCCGACGGCGTTGTAGCCGGACGTGGTTTTATCGCGCTAGCCGCCGTAATCTTCGGACGCTGGACCTCCCCGGGCGTTATGATGGCCTGCCTGCTGTTCGGCTTCTTTGACGCTCTGCAGCTTAGACTCCAGATCGGCACTAATCTCATACCGTATCAGCTTTTCCAGATGATACCCTATGTGATGACGCTCCTCGCCCTGACGCTTCTGGGCAACAAGATTTCGGGACCGAAGGCGAACTGCAAACCCTATTTCCGTGAAGAAAGGTAAGTGCGGAGACGCTGCGCGCAAGCCGCGCCTGCGCTCCGATTACAAAATAACCGAAAACAAAATGGAGGAAGAAAAATGAAGAAAATACTCTCACTGCTTCTGGCCGTATGCCTCGCTCTTGCTCTGACCGCCTGCGGCGGCGGCACCAAGGAATCAGCCGCTCCCGATGCAAGCGCGGCGGCGTCCGGCGCCCCCGCAAAGACCTACAAAGTCGCGATGATATGCGACAGCGCCATTTCCGACGGCGGCTGGGGCGCAGCCTGCTACAACGGCATGGTTGACGCCGCAAAGGCAAACGGATGGGAAACAGCATACACCGATTCCATCGATCAGTCCGCTTATGCTGACGCTATGATCAGCTATTGCGACCTTGGCTATGACATGATATTTGCTCCAGGCAATCAGTACAGCGACGCTGTTGTCCAGGTAGCGGCGGATTATCCGAATGTTTACTTCGCAGTCCTCAACGGCAGCGAAACCCTGCCCACAGCCAACATCGCCAGCATTCTGCCGGACGCTAAGCAGATTGGCTCCATCGCAGGCATCATCGCCGGAACAATGTCCAAGTCCAATGTCATCGGCTTCATCGGCGGCATGGAACTCGACACTACCAAGGCAAAGCTTGCAAACTTTGAGTCCGCTGCGAAGACTATCAACCCCAGCATCAGCGTAGTTTCCGCATATGCCGGCTCCTTCAACGACACCGCAAAGGGCATGGAGCTCGCGGCTTCCATGATTAACGACGGCGCTGACGTTTTCTTCGGCGACGCTTCCGCCGTTGACTCCGGCGCACGTCAAGCTATCGACCAGAAAAACGGCACTGGCGCAATCGCCATCTTCGACATCGGCCAGCCCGCTGACCTGCTCGGACAGAATCCCTGTGTTATTTCCTCGGTTGTAACCGATAACGCCGGTATGATAGGCCTCTGCATGAAGGCCGTTCAGGACGGTAGCTTCGGCAATCAGGTTGTTTACGGCAATCTCGCAAACGGCTGCGTCTATCTCGGGAAATTCAACGACGAGCTGGTTGACGCCGCTACCCAGACAAAGATTACCGACGCCGTTAAGCAGCTTCAGGACGGCACTTTCGGCAAATAAGCTGACTCAACAGTAAGAACACCGAATAAAAAAATAATTGAGGCTGTAGCAAAAACGAAGAAATTGCTACAGCCTTAAGACTATAAATTGAGTGAGCTTATTGCAGAGAAAAGCGAGTCTTTTTTGGAAAATAAAGCGTCATAAGTTAAAGGCCTCTCGAAAATAGACATTAGATGCGCTTTGTCAGATGGCTCATGCTGTGGGGATTCGTATGATATACCATTACAGCTTCTTATTCTTATACAAAATACCTAAATTTTATTATTTATACCTAAATATTATTCAGATAGCATTGTCATTAGTAAAAGAGCATGCTATTATATATTCAATGTGATCTTTTTATGATTAAAAAAATTTGGGGGATGCAAAAAATGATAGACCTGAGCATTAACCGTGAAAACCTTAAGAACAACATTCAGAAAGCGAAGGATAATAGTGTTATTATCCCGACATATAAGCAGATGAAGGACCCGGAGCAGATACCGGATGTTATTCGTGAGAAGCTTAAAAATGTAGGCTTATGGGATGTCAATCCGCTTAACTTGTTCCGTATTACATGGAAAAACGAGCCGAAGGAACAAGGCGGACTTTATAATAAAGTGCCAAACTTCATCGAGTTGCCGTCCGAACTCACGGGAGTACCAGCGCGCATCGTCTGCATGGCGGGAAAATGGTTCCCAACCGGCTGCCATAAGGTCGGCGCTTCCTTTGGCTGCCTTGCGCCGAGACTCGTAACGGGTCAGTTCGATGCAACTCGTCATAAGGCAGTTTGGCCGTCCACAGGTAACTACTGCCGCGGCGGAGCTTTTAACTCAAAGCTTTTGGCTTGCGATTCCGTCGCGATTCTGCCTGCGGAAATGAGCCGTGAGAGATTTGACTGGCTTTCCAAAATTGCGGGCGAAGTTATTGCGACACCCGGCTGCGAATCCAACGTTAAGGAAATTTTCGATAAGACATGGGAACTACGCAAAACACGTGACGATGTAATGATTTTCAACCAGTTCGAGGAAATGGGAAACTACCTGTGGCACTATCAGGTAACGGGAAATGCCCTTGCCGAAGTTTTTGAGAGCATCAAGCGTCCTGGCGACCATTTTGCCGGAGCATGCTTTACCTCCGGCAGTGCCGGAACAATGGCGAGCGGCGACCTCCTCAAGGAGAAGTATCCGCAGCTCAAGCTCGCCGTCGGCGAGGCTCTGCAGTGCCCGACCATTCTTAATAACGGTTTCGGAGGTCACAGAATTGAAGGCATAGGCGACAAGCATGTTCCATGGATTCATAACATTAAAAATACAGACATGGCAATTGCCATTGATGACGAGGACAGCCAGAGACTTCTTCGCCTGTTCAATGATCCCGAAGGCCAGAAGTATCTCGCAGAGGAACTCGGCCTTTCGGCGGAACTTATCGAGAAACTCACATGGCTCGGCATTTCCGGCATCGCAAACGTCCTTTGCTGCATAAAGATGGCGAAATACTATGAGCTGACAGAGCACGACGTAGTTGCGACTGTTCTGACCGATTCGGCGGCAATGTACGCGTCAAGAGTCGAGGAATTGCGTCAGGCAAACGGCGAGTACAGTAACAAGGCCGCAGCCGTTGACCACAATCTCCATATGCTCGGCATCCGCACGGATAATCTTCTTGAGCTCACCTACGCGGAGCGCAAGAGAATCCACAACCTTAAATACTACACCTGGGTTGAGCAGCAGGGCAAGACATACGAGGAGATTAACGCTCTATGGTATGACACGGAGCACACTTGGGAGGCCATTCAGGGTCAGGCTGACCAGCTTGACGAGCTCATCAATGAGTTCAACGAGGAAACAGGGCTGCTCAAGAAATTATAAAAATGTCTCCGGAGGCAAGTATGAAAAACGTTATCTGCGCGCGCTGTGTCAAGTGTGGCAAAGAGTATGAAGCGGTTCCGAATCTTGAAAACTGCTCTTGTGGCGGCATACTCGATATCGTATACGACTATGACTATATCAAAACAAGGCTGACTAAGGATGTTCTGGCGAAGCGCACGGATTATTCCATGTGGCGCTACCGCGAGGTGCTGCCTATAGAGGAGAATACACCCAACACACCGCTCCGGGTCGGCTGGTCACCGCTTTACACCGCACAGAGACTTGCGGATATGCTCGGCATCAAAGAGCTTTACGTCAAGGACGACGGACTGAACCCCACCTCATCATTAAAAGACAGAGCTTCCGCTATGGCTGTGGCGAAAGCGGCTGAAGCGGGAGCAAAGGTGATAGGCTGCTCCTCAACAG
>JASDTK010000269.1:0-3632 GCA_041891555.1 Oscillospiraceae bacterium | reverse complement strand
AACCTATATTTTCGTACCGTCCCGCGCACCAAAGGGCAAAATCGCTCAGCTTATCACCTTTGGAGCCAATGTAATTTCAGTTGACGGAAGTTACGAGGATACCTTTAAAATATCCGCCGAAGCTATCAAAAAGTGGGGCTGGTATAACAGAAACGCCGCTATAAATCCCTATCTTTCAGAGGGCAAAAAGACAGTGGCTCTTGAAATCGGCGAGCAGCTTAACTGGAAGTGCCCAGATTATGTCGCGCTGTCCGTCGGTGATGGCTGCACGATTGCTGGCGTCTGGAAGGGCTTCAAGGACCTTTATGCGCTCGGACTTTTCGACAGACTGCCGAGACTGATCTCCGTTCAAGCATCGGGCTGCTGTCCGATAAACCGCGCGGTAGAGGAGAATAAGCCGTGGTACCCGATGGAGGAAAACACTCTTGCGGACTCTATAGCCGTCGGCGTGCCCCGCAATCCGGATAAGGCCATCAACGCTATCATCGAATCCGACGGAATCGTAATTAACGTCACGGACGAGGAGATAATGGCTGCGCAGAAACTTCTCGGAACTAGTTGTGGCGTCTTCGGTGAACCTGCCGGAGTGACGGGTACCGCAGGGCTTAAGAAAGCCTGCGAGCAGGGACTGATTCCTAAGAACGCAACTGTTGTTTCAATTGTCACGGGGAACGGGCTTAAGGATGTTGAAAATACAATCAAGGCCACAAAGCCGCCGGTTGTGATAAAACCGGAAATGTCAGAGCTTATAGCGGCTTTTAAAGCGAACGGTATTATGCCTGAAAACTGAAGTGATAGAAAGCCTGATAATATTGCTAATTTACATGGCGGGAGTCTGCTCCCGCCATGCTCTATTTTTTAAAAATAAATAAAAAACGCTTAATTAATGCAAATAATGACATTAATTCCTGTCTTGACAAGCTGAAATATTTTATATATTATAAAAAATACATAATTATTACAGCGAAATCTTGTGAAATATTACACATATTAACATAATATCCATAATATAGTCTTAATAACAGATTTAGGTACTGTTTTAAATTAGCTAAAATACGAAAAAATTGGTGCCCGTCTGTTTTTCGGCATATTTCTACGATACATAGGGAATTACTTAATCCGAGCGGTTTTAAATCGCTGGCTAGGTTAAACTGAGACGCGGATGGTTTTGCCTCCGTGTTTTAGCATAATTGAGGGCAGAAACTAATGAAATTAAACAACAAAGGTATAACACTTCTAGAGCTTATAGTAGCTTTAACAATAGCTGCCGTTTTGGCACTTGTTGTGGTACCTAATTTTATGCAGTATATCGGGTACTCCACTAAGGGAGCTTGTGAAACCAGCCGACTTGCATTCATGCGCAGTTATCAGGCGTATCTGGCGTCAGGCGAGGGCAGTGAGACTCTAACGCAGGCGCTGAATAATGAGATTCCGGCTATGGCTGCCGATAGGAGCAGCCTCAAATGTCCGGATGGCGGTACCTTCTCGGTTGTGAACGGCAGCATAGTGTGTTCAGTTCACGGCGCAATAGGATCAACTGGCGGCAGTTCCGGCGGGAGCGGAGGAGAAACAACTACACTTGTTGCTGGCGATGAAATATTTACGAATACCCCTAACCCAATAACACTTGGCAATTGGACAAGCCTGTGCACTGAAACAGCTGCACTTCCATATGCTGGTACGAGTGTTACGGAAGGTACGGTTTATGTATTAAACGGGATCACGTATGCCGTAAAATGGAACGATTATCTTAGCGTTGCCGATGCAAAAAACATTGAAAAAAACCTAAAAGAGAATCCGTCTGCCGTGAGCTGGCTTCAGAAATTTGATCCAACCAAATGGATTGGGCCGTCTAATTATCTTGGCTCTAGCGAGTGGTCCCCGTATCTTATGAACGGCACAGTGTTCCGCGATGGATATTTAGTCTATATTTTTCTTGGAGCAGATAATACAAGATGGGAGGAGTATCCGACCCATGGTGGTTACTGGCTTAAGTTGGATACACAATAATAGACTTTATTATATCAATACAATTTAATCCTTAATATATTTACCCTTTCCTGAGGACAATTATTATGCCGCTACACACAATACCCCCGATATTTGACAAAAACTCAAAAGTTCTGATACTTGGCTCGTTTCCGTCAGTCAAATCCCGCGAGGCTCAGTTCTTCTACGGTCATCCGCAAAATCGCTTCTGGCACGTCATGGCGGCGCTTTTTGCTAATCCTGTACCCGTAACGGTCGAAGAAAAAACAGCGCTATTGCTCGACAACGGAATCGCGCTCTGGGATGTCATAGCGTCCTGTGACATTGAGGGCTCTGATGACGCTTCAATAAAAAACGTCGTTCCGAACGATCTCCGGCTTATTACCGATGAGGCAGATATAAAGCGAATCTTTACAAACGGCGGCACGTCCTTCAGACTGTACAGTCAGTATTGCATTTCGCAAACGGGGCTTTCTGCGACACAGCTTCCCTCGACCAGTCCCGCAAACGCGGGCAGCAGTCTTGATAAGCTCATCAAAGCATGGGAACAGGTTACAGAAAGTATTAAGCAGTAAGAATAATAACGGCGCGGGGGCAGAGCCTTTCGCGCCGTTGACTTTTTTTGCCTGGGGATGTACTATATTTTCGGATATGCTACCGATATCACATTATTTGGAGGGCAATTTTATGGTCGATAGAATAAAAATGGGCTATGCCAACTGTTATCTGCTTTCGGGAGAGAGCGGTTCGATTATGATAGATACCTGTAATTACAAGGACGGACCGAAGATTCTTAAGCTTGTTGAGGACAAAAATGTAAAACTGATTTTGCTTACCCACGGACACTTTGACCATGTAAGCTCTGCAAAATATCTTGCGAAAAGGTTGAATGTCCCGATTGCAATGAGCGAAAAGGATGTGCCCATAATCGGAAAAGGCGAAGACAGTATTTTGCTCGGCACGACTCCTCTCGGCAGGGTGATGTCCCGATTTTCAAAGCCTGTTTTGAGGAGAGCAAGGTATTCGGTCTTTACGCCAGATATTCTTCTTGAGAATGGGCAGGATTTGTCAAAATACGGTGTTAAAGCTCATACTATGGAGCTTCCGGGACATACCAAAGGTTCTGTCGGAGTACTGACGGACGACGGAGACATAATCGTCGGAGACGCTATGTTTAACATATTACGTCCGACTGTAGCAAGGATTTTCGAGGACGAGATAACGATGAGGCAAAGCGTTGAAAAGATCAAAGCAAGCGGCGCTAAGACAATTTACTTCGGGCACGGTAAACCGATAAAAAAGACATAAGGAGGACTCGATGGCAAAGTATGAGTGGCTCGACGAATACCTTCTGTCAAAGTCAGGCGCTGTTAAGGACTACAAACCGGAATGGGAATGGTTTCGCTATCAGGTAGGCGGAAAAATGTTTGCCGCCACCTGCCAGCCCGGACTGCAATACAAAACATACGGCGGACGCGAGCTTTTGCAGCTCAAATGTGAGCCGCTCCTTGCGGAGGCGTTAAGGAGCGAATATCAGGACATAGTTCCTGGCTTCTATATGGATAAGCAGAACTGGAACTCGGTATTTCTGGACGGTGATGTGCCGGATGAAGTGCTGCGCGACCTCTGCGACAGGTCATATT
>JASDTK010000268.1:6399-11052 GCA_041891555.1 Oscillospiraceae bacterium | reverse complement strand
TCTGGCGTCTGGATGTTGGGAATAAAGTCGAACAGGTCAAGGTTTTCTGCCAGATTCTTAACTTGGGAAGCATACTCCGGCTGTGCCAGCGTTACCACTGCGCCAAGTTTTGCATGATCCGCTGGTCCGAGCTTTGCAATGGTTTCGCACATTTGATTTAGCTCTGCAATGCCTTCATGTTCTATGCTCAGTGCTGCGTTAATTTCTTCCGGTAGGCTGTTCTCCATAACACGAAGATGAATGTCTCCATAATTGTCGACGCCGATACGGAGCATAGTGCGCTCGATCTGCGTCTGCGCCATCGGGAGGTAGAGGAAAGGGATATTAGCAGTGTCTTTCGGTTCTGTGTCCGGTATCAGCTCCAGCTCCATCATACAGTCTTCATAGAGGTATTCGGGAAATTGCTTTCCGTTATATATCTGCGACAATTCCATACCATTGCTGTAGGTCACGCCGTAAGGTGTGATATATCCAACTTCACTTTCAATCAGACAACGAGCGATTTCACGGAAGTCTTCACCCTGCATTTTCTCCAGCGAAATCCCGCCGCCCAGTGTCAGGAAGTGCCTGCGCCCGACCTTTTCCAAGTTTGAAAAGTCTGTGATGATCGTTGTCTCCTGACAGCAAAATGTAAGGTTGATTAGTTCATCAACGCCGTGCAGACCAAGCTTTGACGCCATGCCCTGAAACTGCGCTTTTTCATAATTGTCAAAGCTGTCCAACCGCTTTGCAAGGTAATCAAGCTCATCTAAATTGGCATTCGTCTGCTCCAACTGTCTTAGTGCTGGGAAATCGCCGCTGACTTCTTTGATATGGCAATCCTGTGCAACAGAGTCTCCGATTTCCAATGGCGCCAGAAGCTCTATCACATGGTCATATTCTTCTCTGGGAATAGGAATTGGGACAGTAACCACACCGTATTCCGGATGTTGGCTGTTGGTTAAAACTGCTTGAATCATTTTGCTCCCTCCTTCCGTTTATTCAATCTTTCAACTTCTGATCTGATACAGCTTCCATCATTGCGCCAGCAAATAAATCCGTGTGCGGGGTATGGGCACCCCCTGCATTTTTCAAAAAGAGTGCAGGCAGGATCTTCCGGCAGGTCGGGCGAACACTCCGTGGCACAGGGTTGAACTTTGTATCGTTCGCAATCATAAGGCATTTATTTATCCTTTCCGCAAGCGCAAAAAAGCCGGGGCTTCGCATTGAAGCTCCGGCTTGTGCACGCTTGCTGTTTTAATTCAATCTATAGAAAAACAAAAAAGGGCACCTGTTTCTATCGGCCTAACATGACCCGAAACTGACGCCCTTAAAGCTTATATTTGGTTTTATGCTTTAATAATAAAAATAGCGACCTTTTGAAATCTGTGGATTTTCAAAAGTAACAACATCTGTTTTGGAGCTAAAACGGCACCGCGTGCGGGTTCAAATCCAAGAATAGCCCAAAATGCTGAAATGACATCTATGAAATTGCAGTAATATTGAACGAGGTAAGTACTAACTTTTCGGGCTATAAAGTGGCCGTTTTTTCCTTAAAATAAGCTAAAAATAGATGTCATCGGCTATAAAAGTCGATGACATCTATTTTGGCCATGAGTCTTGGTGCCGGTGGCCGGACTCGAACCGGCACGCTGTCGCCAGCGGTGGATTTTGAGTCCACTACGTCTACCATTCCATCACACCGGCGTGTGACAAGGGTCATTATACAACAGGACTTCCGTTTTTTCAATAGTCAATTTCCAGTTCAGGGGCTTCCGTGCGCGGTTAATACTCATTGAAATGTATATCCTTTCGTTATCGGAAAAGTTTAAATTAAAATGCGTTATCCCTCTTTACAAATACCCTTAGGGGGTATATTATAATTATACCCCCTAAGGGTATTGGAGGTGAGCATATGAAAGAAGAGACCTATGATATCGGTGGAATGCACTGTGCTGCCTGCTCCTCCTCAATCGAGCGCGTAACTAGAAAACTGGAGGGCGTTGAGCGCAGCGACGTAAACCTGCCTATGAACCGCATGACGATAGTATACGACGAAAGTCTTGTAAATCCCGAACAGATAATTTCAAAAATTGAAAAAGCGGGCTTCACGGCAAAGCAACGAGGTATTGAATCCGCAGGCGCCGTCAAGCTGGACGGCGAAGATAAAAAGCAGTTGCTTGAAGAACGTAGAGGGCTGATAACGGCAGCTTTGCTGTCCGTTGCGCTGCTTTATATCTCCATGGGCACAATGTTGATTAAAAACCTGCCCCTGCCCGGTATAATTGCGATGGAATCGCATCCAGTTAATTTCGCGCTTGCGGAGTTGCTGCTCACAATTCCTATACTCTATATTGGAAAACGCTTCTTCATCAGCGGCTTCAGCTCACTTGTTCATTGGAGTCCAAACATGGACACGCTCGTCGCAGTGAGCTGCACCGCGTCTTTTCTTTACAGCCTCATTAACACTTTTTTGCTTACCGACAATCCGCATCTGATACACAGCCTCTACTTCGAATCGGCAGCAATCGTCATAACGCTTGTTCTGCTCGGAAAGCATCTTGAAGCGAGCAGCAAGGAAAAAACAAAAAGCGCGATCACAAGGCTCATGGAGCTGACGCCCGAAACGGCAATACTCATCCTTGAGGATAAGCAATGGGAGGTTCCGACAGACACGCTGAAAAAAGGCGACCTCGTACTTGTTAAATCCGGAGCGAAGGTACCTCTTGACGGGCGTGTTATAAAAGGTGAGGGAAGCGCTGACGAAGCCATGCTGACCGGCGAGAGCATGCCTGTCGAAAAGTCCTCCGGAAGCGAAGTAATCGGCGGAAGCATCCTAGTCAGTGGAGCGGTTTTTGTTGAAATAACCCGCGTCGGCGAGGAAACGACGCTTTCAAAAATAATTAAGTTCATTGAGGAAGCGCAGGGAAAAAAGGCTCCGATATCGAAAACGGCGGATAAGGTGGCGGGCATATTCGTTCCCATTGTTATGGCGATTGCCGTCATCGCTCTCACCGTGTGGCTAATTGCGGGTGCGGAGTTTTCCTTCGCGCTGCGGATATTCACATCGATTCTTGTCATCGCCTGCCCCTGCGCGATGGGACTTGCGACCCCTACGGCAATCATAGTCGGCACGGGACTTGGCGCAGCAAAAGGTATACTCATACGCAGCGGAGAGGCGCTTGAAATCACACACAAAACGGACGTAGTTGTGCTCGATAAAACCGGAACCATAACTGAGGGAAAACCCCGCGTCACAGAAATCATTTCCGACGAGCTTTCCGAAAATGAATTGCTGGCTCTCGCGGCCGGAGCCGAGAGCCTGTCCGAGCATCCTCTCGCAAAGGCGATAAGCGAAGAAGCAAGCAATAGAGGTCTTGTCCCCGCTTCCGTTTCCTTTTTCGAAAATCTTAGTGGCCTGGGCATCTCCGCGACGCTTGAAAACGGTCAAACTCTACGCGTAGGCAACGCAAAGCTCATGGAAAGCACGGGCATATCGCGGGAAAAGTATTCGGCTGAGCTCACCCGCCTCGCCTCACAGGGTCAGACGCCCATGCTGCTGGCAAGGGACGGAGTCGCCCTTGGCATAATAAGCGTCGCGGATACCGTTAAGAGCGGCAGTCAAGAGGCTGTTGAGAAACTCCGCAAGCTTGGTATCAAAACCGTTCTGCTCACAGGCGACAGCCAAGCTGCAGCAAAATATATTGGCACACTGGTCGGCGCAGATGAGGTTATTGCCGAAGTTCTGCCCAATGATAAGGCTGCGGTAATTGAAAGCCTTCAAAAAGAAGGCAAAACCGTGATGATGGTGGGTGATGGGATAAATGACGCACCCGCTCTGGCGCAGGCGGATATCGGCTGTGCAATAGGAAACGGCAGCGACATCGCAATCGAATCAGCTGACATAGTCCTCATGAGAAGCGACTTAAGCGACGTACCCTCCGCAATCAAACTTAGCCGCCTCACAATACGCAATATCAAGCAAAATCTGTTCTGGGCTTTTTGCTACAATACTCTGGGAATACCAATCGCGGCTGGAATTCTTTACCCGGGCCTCGGGCTGCTGCTCAGTCCTATGATAGGCGCTCTCGCAATGTCCTTAAGCTCAATTTTTGTCGTAACTAACGCGCTCAGATTAAGGGGGAACAAGATAGATGAATCGAAGCAAGCACAGGTATGAGCCTGAGCTCCGCTCTCTGATGAATCGTCTGAGCCGCATTGAAGGTCAGGTTCGCGGAATCAAGAAGATGCTTGAGGATGAAGCCTACTGCACCGACGTTCTCACGCAGGTTACTGCGATTCAGGCGGCTCTAAACGCCTTTAACAGAGAACTTCTTGCGAACCATATAAAAAGCTGTGTGGTAGAAGACATCAGAAACGGCAGCGATGAGGTTGTCGACGATCTTGTAGCCACACTGCAAAAGCTCATGAAATAATAAAAATCAATATACAGGAGGAATTTATCATGACAGTATTAAAAGTACCCGATATGCACTGCGAAAACTGCGTGAAACGCATCACGAAGGCTCTGACCGATGAGAAGCTCAGTTTCACCGTATCGCTTAAGGATCAAACCGTCGGCATTGAGGGCGGGGAGGACGCAGTCAAAACCGCTGTCTCTGCGCTCGATGACATCGGCTTTGAGGCAAAACAGTACTAAAACAAGCGGTGGGG
>JASDTK010000268.1:0-6365 GCA_041891555.1 Oscillospiraceae bacterium | reverse complement strand
CCACCGCTTGTTTTAGCTAAAAAGAGTGCGGATAGTTCTCCGTATTAAATTTTTGCTATTGCGCTTCCTCGAGATTGACAGCGTTTCTGAAGCTGGAAAACAAGCTGACTGCGTGACGTTTAGAAACGACATCCCAATTGATTATTTTAAAATACGCGTCAATATAATCCGCTCTGCGGTTCTGATAATCAAGATAGTACGCGTGCTCCCAGACGTCGATTGTCAAAAGAGGCTTCAGACCATCCTTAAAAGGCGTTTCCTGATTTGCGGTACGGACAATTTTCATATTTGTGTCGGCATCGATAACAAGCCACGCCCAGCCGGAGCCGAACTGCGCCAGAGCCGCCTTTTTGAGCTCTGCAAGCATGTTTTCCAAAGAGCCGAAAGCAGCTGTAACTGCATCCTCAAACTTTTTTGTGAGCGTTGTGGTACCCTCAGGAGCCAGAGCTTCAAAATAAAAATTGTGGTTGAATACTCCGCCGCCGTTGTTGGTGACCGCCGTCGCAATATCGTCCGGAAGCTTATCAAGGCTGCTCAGTATCTCCTCAAGGGGCTTTTTACGGAACTCCTTCGAGTTCTCAAGCGCCGCGTTCAGGTTATTCACATAGGTCTGATGGTGTTTGTCATGGTGAAATTCAAGAGTCGTCCTGCTGACGGACGGCTGGAGGGCCGAATAATCATAGGGGAGGACCATAAGGTCGAACGGATACGAATTACTCATTTAATAGTTTCCTTTTTCAAATTTTCCATTAATAATTGTACTTAAAAGATGAATCAAGTTCAATAATGTTGGATTCAGTCTAACATATGCCTCTTTTTAAATCAAGCGATATTTAGGCTCAGAGGGCGTAAGTATGGTCAAGCGGACCCGAACCGCACCCCAAATCAAGCCCCGCCTTAAGTGCTCCGGTTATATAGGCTTTGGCATTTTTAACGCTTATTTCAAGAGAGTGTCCCGCTGCTAGGTTGCAGGCAATCGCGGAGGAGAGCGTGCAGCCTGTGCCGTGGGTATTGGGGTTATCTACTTTCACGCCATCAAACCACAGGGCGTTTCCGCCAATGTACAAAAGGTCACTCGCGTCGTCCGCAAGGTGCCCGCCCTTAATGAGTATCGCGCCCGAAACGCTTTTCGCTATGAACGAAGCCGAGCGCAGCATATCGTCCCTACTTCTGATTTCAAACCCGCATAGGGCTTCGGCTTCCGGTATGTTCGGGGTAATAACAGTTCCAAGCGGTAAAAGTCTTGAGAGAAGGGCACTCATTGCGTCGTCCGAAAGAAGACAGCTGCCGCTGGTCGAAACCATAACGGGATCGACGACTATATTCTCTGCCTTGTATTCAATTAGCTTGTCCGCAATCGTGTTTATTATTGCGGAGCTCGAAACCATGCCGATTTTGACTGCGTCGGGGCGAATGTCGGTAAAAATGCAGTCAAGCTGCTTCGCTACAAATTCGGGGCTCGCCTCCATGATACCGAAAACGCCAGTTGTGTTCTGCGCCGTCAGCGCTGTAATTGCACTCATCGCGTACATTTTATGAACGGTTATTGTCTTAATATCGGCCTGTATGCCCGCACCGCCGCTGCAGTCTGAGCCCGCGATTGTCAGCACCTTTTTCATTTTATTATCTCTCTTTCCACGGTCTTTTCCGCTAACCCGCGAAGTTTTTTCGTTGCCGCCTTAATATCACTCTCCGCAAAAATAGCGGATACCACCGCAACGCCGTCTATACCCGAGCCCGCAAGCTCTTCGATATTATCGGCACATATGCCCCCAATAGCTACGACCGGTATCGAAACCGCCGCACAAATTGCCTTGAGCTCATCATAGGATACAAAATCCGCGTCCTTTTTTGTGGCGGTCGTGAACACCGCGCCGACGCCTATATAATCCGCTCCGCTCTTTTCCGCAAGCAGTGCCTGCTCAACCGTCTGCGCTGAAACTCCTATAATTTTATGAGGTCCAAGCCTTTCGCGCACCTTCATCGCCTCCATGTCGGACTGTCCGACATGCGCTCCGTCAGCGTCGCAGGCATGAGCTATATTAACATTGTCATTTATTATGAAGGGCACGCCGTAAACCTTGCAGAGCGCTTTGAGTTTATGTGCTTCGCTTAAAAAAGCATCGTAATCCAAGTCCTTTTCCCGAAGCTGAAGCATCGTCGTGCCGCCCATAAGAGCCTGCTCAACATCGTGCGCAAGTGTTTTTCCGTTAAGCCACGACCTGTCCGTCACGGCGTAGAGCAAAAGCGAAGCTCTGTCAAATGTTTTCTTCAAGCTTTCAGCCCCTTCCGTCAAACGATTTTATACCTCGCGCCCTTATTAAGCTCGTCAGAGTCCAGCCTATATATCTCGTCGATGAGGTAATTTCTGAAACTCGAATTACCTGCATGGTTGCGAGCCGTGGTTTCAAACGCTTTCTCGCCGCAGAGTCCCATCGCGCAGACCGCCGCCGCCGTTGCCTCAAGAACATTATCGGGATTTGCCGTGATATACGCCGCCGTCATAGCCGTCAGCATACAGCCGCTGCCCGTTATACGCGCCATCATCGGGTGCCCGTTTGTTATTACGAAAGCTCTTTGGGCATCCGCAACGATGTCCGTCGCGCCCGTTATCGCTATTACCGCGCCCGTCTTTTTCGAAAACTCCTTTGCGAAAGCGATAACGCTATCAAGTGTTTTCTCCGTCACTGCGTCAGCAACGTCGGCGTCCACGCCCTTAGTCGAGCCCGACCCGGCGGCGAGGGTCTTGATTTCAGAGATGTTTCCGCGAATTACCGTAAATTTCAGCTCGTTCAGCAGCCTTTTCGCTGTTTCCGTGCGCAGAGCGGACGCTCCCGCGCCGACCGGGTCAAGAATGATGGGGTGCTTAAGCTCGTTCGCCTTTTTTCCGGCAAGGAACATCGCGGGAATTGTATCCTTGTTCAGCGTGCCGATATTTATATTCAGCCCCCCGCAGATTGAGGTAATCTCCTCAACCTCTCCGCAGTCGTCGGACATTATCGGCGAAGCTCCGCAGGCTAAAAGGATGTTTGCGCAGTCGTTCACCGTGACATAGTTTGTGATATTGTGAATGAGAGGGGTTTTTTCCCTAACATTTTCAAGATATTTACCCAGCATTTTTTTGACCTCCGAATATTTTATCTGCGATTACGCAGAGAATTGATACTATTATCATGACCGGCAGAGTATAGCCTACGGGAAGATCAATCTGCATTGACAGCCGATAGACCGCAAAACCGAGTGCCCAGATGATGAAGTTTTGGACACTCACCGGATTAGACGATCTATCCTTTTTCAGTATGAAATAATCCGTTATCAGTATGGCTGCCATAGGCGCGAAAGCCGACCCGATGAAATAGAGAAAGTTTTCAAAGCCCGATACCTGCGCAAAAATCGCCAGAGCTGTACCGGCAGCACAAACCGCGACGCCCGCGCGCTTCTCATTTATTTTCCCCGAAATGCTGGCAGAACTGACGCCGGCCGAAAAAGCGTCCAGGTAGGTCGTAGTAACAGTCGAGAAGACTACAATAAGCAGCCCCGCAATACCCAAGCCTGCTGAAACCATAATTTTTGCGATGTCGCTCTCGCCGGTAAAGAGCGCCGCGCCCAGACCGATAACGTACATCCAGCAGCTCGTCACAAAATATACTCCTGCGCTTGCGAACGTCGCCGGCTTCTTTTTCTCCGCCATCCTTGTATAGTCCGCAATAAGCGGCAGCCACGAAAGTGGCATTGCCGCCGATAGCTCAACCGCAGCACCGAAGGAAAGCCCTCCGCTCGGCGCGGCCGAAATTTTTCCTTTGAATATCACAACGCTCAAAATTGCGGTCAACAAAAACAGTCCAAGCATCGCCACCGTATTGAGCTTGACGAGGTTTTTAGGCCCCGCTAGTATCCAGAGTACTATAAGCGCGCCGATGATGAGGCACCAGACCCATGCTCCGCCTAGATTCGCGGCAATTCCTGCGGTCTCCGCTCCCGCCTGTGTCATGATTGCCGTCCATCCGATAAGCTGGATGACGTTTAGAGCCGAAAACAGAACGGAGCCCTTCCGCCCGAAGGAAATTTTTACGCATTCCATCGCGCTCTTTTCGGTGTTTGCGCCTATAAGCCCCGCGAGATATAAGAGCGTGCAGCCGATTACGTGACCGATGATAATTGCCGAAAGCCCCCTAGTGAGACCGAGCGGCGCGATAAAAGTACCCGTCAGTATCTCCGCGATGGATACCGCCGCGCCGAACCAGATTAGTCCGTTTGAAAAAGCGCTTGTCTTGACCTTCTCTTCCATTCTTACCTCTTTTCCACGAACAACACCAAAAAGGGAAGTACCCGAATAGGTACTTCCCGTAAAAAGCTATCAGCTCTCCCTACGTTGGCATTACCCAAATCAGGTGTAAGGGTCGAAGTTCGATTACTTCCTCTCAGCCTGCTTAACAAGCTCCCCTGTTCGTATTATTTGTGGTTATTTTAAATCCTAATCCTGAATTTGTCAAGTACGCCGATCATTTTTCCACCGCCGCGTTATATAGCTCGTTCTTGGAATACCCTGTGTCCTCGGAGGCAAGCTTTGCAGACTGTTTGAGGGATTTACCCTCGCTGCGGTAAAAATTTACGCGCGAAAGCGCCTGCTCGAGCGTCATCTCCGGCTCTGCCGTCTCTTCCTTCCCATTAATGACAAGTACGAATTCACCCTTAGGCGGAATATTTGAATAGAGCTCCAGCGCCCCGTCAATCGTCGTGCGGATAACTTCCTCATAAATCTTCGTAATCTCGCGGCAGAGCGAAAGCTCCCTGTCGCCGCCCAGAGTGTCCTTCAAGTCCTTGAGAGTGCCCATGAGTTTATGCGGTGCTTCGTAAACTATCATCGTGCGCTTTTCGTTTCGCAGGCTCTCGAGATGCTCTGTACGGTTTTTGCCCGAATTATTAATAAAGCCCTCAAAGGTGAAGCGCTGGGTGGGCAGTCCGCTTACCGCAAGCGCCGAAACTGCGGCGCATGGCCCCGGTATACAGCAAACTGTAATGCCCTCGCGCGCGCAGAGGCGCACAAGATCCTCTCCCGGGTCGCTGATTGCGGGCATACCGGCATCCGAGACAAGCGCGACGTTCTCGCCGTTTTTCAGGCGATCGATTATCTTCTCTCCGCTCTGGGCACGGTTATGCTCAAAATAGCTTATAAGCGGCTTTTTGATTCCAAAATGGTTCAGCAGCTTCAGCGTCACACGCGTATCCTCCGCCGCAATAAAATCGGCGTTTTGAAGCGTTTCGGCTGCACGTGGAGAAAAGTCACCGAGATTGCCGATTGGCGTCGCAACAAGATATAAAATTCCGCTCATAACTGCATTTCCTTTTCTTGCGGCGCGTAAGCGCCTCTTTTGTATATCTTCTGTGCCTCGTCGGTATCGCTCCCGTCAGCGTTCGTCAGAATCAGCGGAGCCTCAATTTTGAGTCCCTTGCCGCCCCCGCGCCTGCCCTCGACGAGAACAAGGCTCGGTGCTTTGAGTGCGCTATGTGAAACCATACGCAGTCTTTTCGGCTCAATGCCAGCCTCTGTCATCTCGCAGAGCACTTCGCTCAAGCGCTCGGGCCGGTGCACAAGCGCAAAGCTCCCTCCCCAGCGCAAAGCCCATTTCGCCGCCGCGCATAGCTCCGCGAGCGTGCAATTTTTCTCCTCGCGCGCGGATGCGCGGTGAGAGGCAGGCGCACTATAGCCGGAGTTTTCTGCAAAATAAGGTGGGTTCGATACGACGAGGTCAAAGCTCTCCGCCTTAATGAGGCTCCTGCATTCACGCAGATCGGCATTTATTATACCCGTCCTGAGCTCCATGCCGTTTTCGGAGAGGTTCCTGCGGCTGAGCTCCGCAAAGTCGGGCTGGATTTCGATGCCCGTTATTATCGCGTTCGGATTTTTCACCGCGAGCAAAACGCAGAGCACGCCCGCACCGCTGCCTAAGTCGAGACAGCTTTTTACGCGCTTCATATTCGCAAAATCGGAGAGCAGGACCGAATCAGTTGAGAGCTTGAAGCTCTGCTCGGTCTGCATAAAACGCGGGCCTCCCCGCCAGAGCTCGTCAAACACTTCCATTATATCCGCTCCAAAAAAATCAAAGAGCCTGCCGCAATACAAACGTTGCAACAAGCTCTTTGAAATTACGACATTTTATTTCTCGGTGATAGCGCCTGTGGGGCAAGTTTCGACGCAAGCTCCGCACTGCAGGCACTTATCCTGATCGATCTCGTAGTGTTCGTCACCCATCGAGATTGCTTCTGCAGGACAACCATCCGAGCAAGCACCGCAAGCGATGCAATCGCTGCTAATTACAAACATATATGTATCCTCCTTGGTTGAATTGAGTCTCTTACTTTTG
>JASDTK010000267.1:0-1834 GCA_041891555.1 Oscillospiraceae bacterium | reverse complement strand
GCCATACGCCGTCGGAAATTTCACTGTCATCCGATATAAATTTAAACCTATTGGCATATTTGTCGAGTATGCCTTGGGGTATGCCTACATATCGCCTGTACGGGCCAAGCTTCATATAACAGCGTTCCTTTGAGCCCTCCCGAAGATACACCGCCGCAGAGCTGTTTGCCGCAAAGAACGCATTATATCCTCCTGAGTGATCGTAATGCGCGTGCGAGAGAACGGCTGCATCTGCTTTGGAAAGGTCGATTCCAAGTTTTCTCGCGTTCGAGGCAAAGGCGTTCGAGGCGCCTGTATCGAGCAAAAAGGTTTTGCCGCCGTATTCGGCCAGAAGACAGAGCCCGTGCTCGCGCTTGAGTTCCTCCGGCGCTTTATTTTCCATCAGCGCCGTAATTTTCATACTGCTCATCGTGAACACCTCCTAAACAAATAGCCTTAGACTAACCGATTTTATCACAACCCGGTACGACTTGTCAGTTGCTTTTCGGAAAAATATTGATTATTTCATTATTAGGTGGTATATTTTACAAATCCAATTTGAAGAAAGGCGTTTTATGGAGCTTAGAATAACCGACAGACCTTCGGAAAAAGATAAGAAGGATATTTATCATGAACTTTTGGAATATAACCTTGCGCGCATTGAAAACAAGGACGTCAGAGAGCTCGGAATTTTTGTGGAAGATGAAACCGGAGGAAAGATCGGCGGACTGACGGGAGAAACACATGGGAACTGGCTTGAAATCGAATACCTCTGGGTAGACGAGGCGAACCGGGGACAGGATATCGGGACGCTGCTTGTTAAAAAAGCTGAAGATATAGCAAAGGAAAGAGACTGTAAATACTCTTTCCTCAACACCTTCGGTTTTCAGGCGAGGGGATTTTACCTGAAGCAGGGATACAGGGAAGTATTCACGCTCGAGGAGTATCCGCTTACGGGTACCAGACATTATTTGACTAAAGATCTGTGAACAAAAAAATCGCCGGACGGTTTGTCCGGCAATTTTCTATTTAAGTGGCTTTTCCATGTTCACATAGTTTGATTTGGTAAAACCGTTTTTCTCATAGAAGCTCGCGTCCTCGCGCAGGGCATGCAGTTCAATTTTACTGATGCAGTCCTTCTTCAGCTCATCGTGGAGAGCGTCCAGAGCCATGCTGCCGCAGCCCTTTCGTTGATAGTTTGGGTGCACGAAGAGATCATCAACATAAAAATTACTGCATTTAGCTGCGATAATAATTCTTCCGAACAGGTATCCGACTATTTGAGTATCGATGATAAGCGCATATCCTCTTGAATTTGATCCTGAGAGGTATGAAGTGATACGTTTTTCGGCGCGATCCAGCGGCCAGTTTTCATTGTATGGGGCATCGGCATATACCCTGCACAGCATCTGTGCTGCGCTTGGTATATCGGCTTCGTCACAGGCTCGTAAAAATAGCATTAAGCTCACCTCCAGCATTATTATAACATTGAATTTGAGAAAAAAAGCAGAAGAATGTAAAAAAAGATTTCAACAACAGGTTTTTATACAATTCTTTCGAGAAAGCGGTTCAATGGAAGGACTAATAAGCAAGGGTTGCTCTTTAAGAACAACCCTTGAAAGCGACGAAAACACGTCTTATTCTTTTTCGGGAGCGTCCTCTTCATATTCGATGCTGTCCATATCGAACTCAAGAATTTCACCGCAGTTGGGGCACTCGATTTTGCCCAGAGCAAGAACGTCCTCATCAACCGTTATGGTCTTTTCGCAGGCGGGGCAGGTTACTTCGTAGAAGGTAGGGTCACCGTGGTGATGCCCGCAACAGCAGCCATCCTCATGATGATGGTGATGCTCGC
>JASDTK010000266.1:1404-11120 GCA_041891555.1 Oscillospiraceae bacterium | reverse complement strand
CAATTCTGAAATGAGAGGTAGCAAGTATGACACAATTGCCCGAATTGATGACGATATAGGAATTACAAAGCTACCTCGGTATTGGTAAGGATAAAGCCTATGCGTTAGTTAAGAGCAAATCCTTCCCAGCAGTAAAAATAGGCGGAAGGTACTATGTAATTAAGCCGTTTTTTGCTATTTGGCTGGGGAAGCAAACTAGATAGCATTAACGTGCAAATGAAACTATTAACAACCTCTCTTTATGATAAAGCATAAAAAATAGCAGCTAGTCACCAGAATAACTTTTTCTTGTGATTTAGCCGCATATTATAGTTGAATATTTACCATACTGAAAGGCTAGCATCTTATAAAGCTCTTACACGAAAATTATTATTACAATTAATAATATCATAGATTAAATCATGCTGCAAGCACTTGTACGTTTTGATTCCTAGCGTGGGTGCTCAATTCCGTATCGCGACCAACAAAATTCATAGCTACAACGAAACGTTTGCTACAAGCAACCGACATAAGCCATCGTTTATAATGGCTTTTGTCGGTTACAACAATTGTTGTTTTCAATATTCGGAGTGGTCAGTGAGCAATAAGTCAATAGCGGAATCTCTTCCGGCTTGACACAGGCTGTAATACGTCCATTTTCCCTCCTGCCGGCTATTAACAATACCTGAATCGCAGAGACCCTTCATATGATAGGAGAGTCTTGACTGACCTACATTCATCTGTTGAGTCAACGTGCAGGCACATTTCTCTACGCTGCGCAGAAGCTCGATAATATTCAGCCGCTTTTCATCGCTTAGGGCCTTGAACACACGCGAACTCTGCTCATGAGTTGTTTCCATATTCCAACCTCGCATTTGACTTTCATAATGATTTTACTTATCTATCACTTGCATTGACAGATAAGTAAAATCCCGCTTTCCGCATTTGCAAGTCTATTTATCTAATAATTCCTTCAAAGTGTCAGGAGATGCTTCCATCCAGTGCATAACCGGATCAAAAGCAGAGGAGTTAAACTCATAGTATACGAAATTCTTCTCCTTTGACTCTATAACTAAGCCCGCTTCCTTAAGCTTCTTCAAATGATACGAAATGGCCGGGCCCGTAATATCAAAGTTTCCAGCAATCTCACCTGCCGATAGTTTACCTTTTCGCAGCAGAGCAACTATTTCCCTTCTTACTGGGTCCGACAAAGCTGCAAAGGTTTCAGTTAGTCCCATGTTAATCCTCTTCTATAGTTAGGAATTCTTTATTTATAGCATAATTAAACGATATATTTGACATCGCACTTTGTCAATAGCTATTTAAATAATTGTTGACCTAGTTTAGCTTTAAAATATTCGTTAATAATTCGAATTAATGAAATTACATATTGACAATTATCGATATGATGCATACAATGACTATATCGATAGAAATAGATACGAGGTGAAATTATGACTACGATATATCAGGATAATGCGAAAGTGTTCAAAGCGTTTTGCGATGAAAACCGTTTGATTATTCTGGAGTTGCTACGTGGTGGAGAAAGATGCTCCTGTAAACTGCTTGAGGATTTAAACATAGGCCAATCCACACTGTCCCATCACATGAAAATCTTATGTGATTCCGGTGTTGTTCAGGGACGTAGGGATGGCAAATGGACACGTTATTCAATCAGTCCTGAGGGAGCTAGGTACGCAGAAGAATTGCTAAGTACAATCATAACCGTAAATACAGCCGAAAGAAGTTCGTGCTGCAAATGAAGCCATCTGGTGAGATGGCTTCATAAAAGACCAATATATCGACGGTTTTAGATTTATCAATATGTTAAAGGAGATTATTATGGAAGTACTTAAAACAGGGTGGTTGTTTTTCCAAAACCAAGTCCTTGGAATGCAATGGCTGAACACCCTCATAGCAAGCTTACTCACTGCCCTTGGGCTGGACGTGAAGGGAAACCTTGGTGGCAGCATTAATTTTTTCATTTATGACACCATAAAAATAACTATCCTGTTGTGCGTTCTGATTTTTATTATTTCCTATATTCAGAGCTTTTTCCCACCGGAGAGAAGCAAACAAATTCTCGGAAGGTTTCATGGAATCGGCGCAAATTCGGTTGCTGCCCTGCTTGGTACGGTAACACCATTTTGTTCCTGCTCATCAATTCCGCTTTTCATCGGCTTCACAAGCGCGGGCCTGCCCATCGGTGTAACCTTCTCATTTCTGATTTCTTCACCAATGGTTGATCTCGGATCTCTAGTTCTGCTGATGAGTATTTTCGGGGCAAAAGTCGCTTTGACTTATGTTGTTTTTGGACTAATAATTGCCGTAGTCGGCGGAACAATCATCGAAAAGCTACGTATGGAAAAGCACGTTGAGAGTTTCATTCTTTCGGCCGGCAGCGTTGATATAGAATCGCCTACACTTACTAAGCGAGAACGTGCGCAATATGCAAAGGAGCAGGTGTTTAACACCTTCAAAAAAGTATTTCCGTATATTCTCATTGGCGTAGGTGTCGGAGCAGTTATCCACAACTGGATTCCTGAAAGCTTAATTGCTTCTGTTCTCGGCAGCAACAATCCGTTCGGGGTTGTTCTTGCCACGATTATTGGTATTCCGATGTATGCCGATATTTTCGGTACAATTCCAATTGCAGAAGCTTTACTCACAAAGGGAGCTCAGCTCGGTACCATTCTCTCATTTATGATGGCGGTCACTACTTTGAGCCTGCCCTCAATGATTATGCTGCGAAAAGCCGTTAAGCCGAAGCTGCTTACTTTGTTTATCGCCATCTGCGCCGTGGGCATCATCATTATTGGTTATCTATTTAATGCGTTTCAGGCATTTTTAGTTTAGGAGGAATATTAATATGGCTAAGACCTGGTATCCTGTTATCGATTATATCTCCTGTGTGGAGTGCGGCACATGTGTCGCAAAGTGCCCTCATGGCGTCTATGACACCACAAAAGCTCCGTCGCCTGTGGTAACTAGCCCTGACGAGTGTGTTGACCACTGTCACGGTTGTGGAAACCGTTGCCCCGTGGGGGCAATCACCTATGTGGGCGACGACACCGGCTGGACACCGCCAAATGGAACGCAAGAGGTGGAAGAACCTTGCTGCTACTGTGGCTGTGGTGAGACTTCTGAGAAAAAGGTGCTGGTGGAATATTTATATCTTGACCTACATACCTGTGAGCGCTGTATCGGAACGGACGGCGTGCTTGACGAGGTAGTAATGACTCTCACACCCTCCCTTCGACTTGCGGGATACGAGATCGAATATAACAAAATTGAGATGAAAACAGCGGAGCTTGCCGTGCAGCATCATTTTCTTTCCTCTCCGACAATCCGTGTAAACGGGCAAGATATTTGCGGATCAGTAAAGGAAAACAACTGTGGATGCTGCAGTGAAATCAGCGGAAGCGATGTCGATTGCCGTGTGTTTGAGTATAATGGTGAAACATACGAAGTACCCCCCAAAGAAATGCTTGCCGAAGCTGTTCTCCAAACCGTGTTTGGGCAGTCTGAAAGTGGCTGCTCTTGCGGTAGCTATGAGCTTCCGGAGAATCTTAAAGACTTTTTTGAGGGGAAGAAAAGCAAATCCGGCTGTTCATGCGGAGGCAGTTGCTGCTGATGAATAAGAAAAAACTATTACTTAGAATCTTAGTTGGGGTGCTAATAGCTGGCTCATTAACTGTTATTTGGGTTCTAAAAACACATCCCACACCGGACCCCCTCAGCAAAGTTTCCCCTGGGGTGCTTGTAAAAGCCGAAAATGAAGAAGATTTTGCCCTTGAAACAACAGCCATAGATCTCGATACGCTCAAAGCATATGGCCTCCCCATTATCATCGACTTTGGCGCTGATTCCTGCATACCGTGCAAGGAGATGGCTCCTGTGCTTAAAACCATGAATGCTGAAATGCAAGGCAAGGCTATTATCAAGTTCGTAGATGTGTGGAAGTATAGCGACGTTGCAGCAGATTTCCCCATACAGGTCATTCCGACTCAGGTACTTATCAATTCGGATGGAACGCCATATGTGCCAAGTGATACCATTGGCATTGATTTTACCATGTATTCATCTGAGGATACTAACGAACATGTTTTCACTGTGCATCAAGGCGGACTGACTGAGGAACAGATGAGAGCCATACTTGAAGACATGGGGGTTGCCAGTGACGGGACTACTTGAACATTTTTCGAAACTTATCATGGAAACCGTTTGGCTTGCACCAATTCTTGCTTTGGTAGCGGGAATTTTGGCTTCTTTTACCCCTTGCGCTCTTTCAAGTATTCCGCTGGTGATTGGTTATGTGGGAGGCACGGGACAGAAAGATACTAAAAAAGCGCTCAGGCTTTCCCTTGTATTTGCACTTGGGTCTGCAGTAACATTTACAGCTTTGGGCGTAATTGCTTCCTCTGCCGGGAGGCTTATGGGTACCTCGGCATCTTGGTGGTATATCCTGCTCGGTGTTTTGATGATACTGATGGCACTGCAAACGTGGGGCGTTTTTGAGATTATTCCATCAAGCTACCTAATCTCGAAAAACACAAAGCGAGGCTATGCCGGAGCATTCATCGCAGGTATTCTCGGCGGCATCTTTTCGTCACCCTGCTCAACCCCGGTTCTGATTGCACTTCTCGCAATCGTCGCAGGCAAGGGCAGCATCGTTTGGGGAATCCTGCTTCTACTCATATATTCAGCAGGACATGGAATTCTGGCGGTAGTCGCCGGAACATCGGTGGGTTTTGTGCAAAAGCTGACTGTCAGCGAGAAATATGGAAAAGCAGGCACAGTTTTAAAAATCGTTATGGGCAGCGCTATTTTGCTTATCGGTTTTTATATGTTCTATTTAGGCTTTTAAAATAACGACTAAAGGAGATTATGATAATGGCACTATTCTCAAAGAAAGACAAAAAGGAAGAAACATCGAGCTGCTGCTGTGGGGGAAACTGCAATGCCGAAAGCATGGCAAAGGCCGAAAGCGCAAAGATTGAAGGTGCAAACGTCAAAGTGCTTGGAAGCGGTTGCCCGAAATGCAATCAGCTTGAAGCAGCCACAAAAGCAGCGTTAGAACAACTCGGAATGGATACTACAATCGATCATGTGACCGACTTTACGAAGATTGCGGCATACGGTGTGATGACCACACCGGCTCTCGTGATAGACGGCAAGGTCGTGTCTTATGGCAAAGTGCTGAAAACAGAAGAGGTTGTTAAAATACTGCAGAAAGTCAGATGAAATAATTACCCGGAAAGAATATGGTATCTTTTCCGGGTAATTAAACTATTGAGGTATGACTATGTTTACTTATGTTTTGTATGGTCTAGCGGGTACAGGCTTGGCTATATCATTTTTTAAGGACAGAAATAAAACTAAAATGGCATTGAAAAAAGCATGGAAATCTTTTGAGAATATTTTGCCTCAGTTTCTGTCCATTTTGATTATTATCGGCCTGGCGCTTGCCATATTGAGCCCTGAGACAATCACAAACCTTCTTGGAACACGCTCAGGCATTTGGGGAGTGTTGGCAGCAGCGGCTATCGGATCAATTACACTGATACCGGGATTTGTCGCGTTTCCATTGGCTGCAGCACTTTTGAAAAACGGTGCTGGGTATACGCAGATTGCGGCATTTGTTTCTACTCTCATGATGGTTGGAATTGTGACAATGCCGCTTGAGATAAAGACCTTTGGAAAACGCGCAACAATAATCCGCAATGTAGCGGCTTTGGTGTTTTCATTGATTTCTGCTTTTGTGATTGGGATGGTGTTATGATGAGAGATTTTTTCAAACGATACAAGGTGTTTTTACTGCTGGTTCTTATAAATGCAGCAATTGGGCTTATCATGCCGGAAATTGGGTTGAAGTCTATAAATATTACTAAGCAAAACCTGATTGAGATGCTATCGGTAATTCCTCCGATTTTTATATTGCTGGGACTATTGGACGTTTGGGTGGATCGAGCCACCATGATGAAATATACCGGCAAAGGGTCTGGCTTAAAAGGAGTTCTAATTGCATTTGTTCTTGGCTCTGCAGCTGCCGGCCCGTTATATGCTGCATTTCCTGTTGCCGGAGTAATGCTGAAGAAGGGCAGCAGCTTGTTTAATGTGCTTATTTTTATAGGAGCATGGTCTACAACCAAAATACCTATGCTTACCTTCGAGGCAGCTAATTTGGGCTTTGCATTTACCTTGACCAGACTGGCACTAAGCATTATCGGAATCATAATAATCGCAACGATAACGGAAAGATTGCTTAATACGGAACAGCAGAAAGAGATATATGAAATAAATCAATCTGAATAGAATAATTACAGGATAGTTATTGACAAAATGAAAATTATCATTTACAGTCTATTTAAACAAATGTTTAAATAGACTGTAAATGACTCACGTCATTAAATTATTACTGCAAATATGTGTCTTATATTGACTTCTTATTATCGCAATCCGAACTAACCGGCTTTAATTTTATGGAGGAGAAGACATATGTTAAAAACCAAGTACCCGGTTGTAGATTATTCTCTGTGTGTAGAGTGTGGCACCTGTGTAAGACTCTGTCCATACATGGTTTTCGAAAAGAAAAAATATCCTGTTCCGGATGTAAACGACCCCGAAGCTTGCTATGACCCCTGCCACGGCTGCGGCAAACATTGTCCTGAACACGCTATTACATATGTCGGTGATAATACCGGCTGGACGCCCACTGAAGGTGGAGGCGGTTGTGGCTGTGGACAGGAAAACTGCCAGTAATTTATTTACTAGTAATTAGCGATGTAGTTTTTATTATGAAAAGGAGAGGTATGCTATGTGTAGTTCAAAAAAGGAAAATGGAAAAGAAGATTGCTGCTGTGGTGGAAACGATAAGCACGAGGAGCACAAGGGTGATTGCTGCTGTGGTGGCCATGAAACGCACGAGGTACATAAGGAAGATTGCTCCTGTGGTGGTCATGATATGCACGAAAAGTACAAAGACGATTGCTGCGGAGATATGACGGATAAAATGGCTGACAAATTCTTCGATGTTATGATGTCCAAAATGGTAAATAAGTTCTGTGACGACATGATAGAAAAGATGTCAGACTGCTGCGGTGATATATTCAAGAAAATGGAAGACAAATGCTTTAGCTACATGATGGAGAAAATGTCAGGCTGCTGTGGTGGCGTGATGGGAGAAATGTCCGAAAGCTGCTGCCATAACAGTGATACGATGGACAAAATGATGGATAGATTCTTCGGGACAATGATGGAAAAGACTTCAGGCTGCTGCGGCCATATGATGAATAAAATGTCGGATAATTGCTGTTGTGAAGGCGGCGCAAAGCACGATAAACAAAAGGACGATTGCCGCTGTGACGGTCACGACAAGCATGAGGAGCATAAAGGCGGTTGTGGCTGCGGCTGCGGAGATAACGAATTCCATGAGCACCATAAGGACGATTGCGCTTGCAGTGAGCAAAAGGAAGATAGATCTTCGCGTTTTATTTTTCTCGGAGCCTGTGGGCCGGAAAGCCATGACACCTTTAAAAATGTTAAGCAGGCTGTAAAGGAAATGGGTTTTGCTGACGAAGTTGTCCCCATCGGCGACGCAGCGGAAGTGGCTAAGTATGGCGTTGATAAGATTCCGGCGCTTGTTGTTGATAATCAGGTTGTTTCCGTTGGTAGAGTGCTAACGGTCGAAGATGTAAAGATAATCTTTCAAAAGAAGGAAATTAAATAACTAAGCGTAAGGTGTTGTAATGGTGATAGGCGTTAGATCTTTGTGATAGATGGCCCGTCGGGATTATTGCGATAACCATAATCTTTTGGATATTATCAAAATACAAGGGGGAATTAAAATGCCAAACGCAAAAGTTGAGACTAAAGAAATTCAGGACAAAATACGACAGGAAAAAGTAACCCCAGAAAGACAGAAGGAAATAGACGATAAACTAAAACAGTTGGGTATTACGGGGCCTGGCTATATAAGAAATATGATGGATAATGATATGAAAGGCGTAGAAATCACCTTTTTGGAATAGTCGTTTGAAAAATTAGAAGCTGATAAAGCGGCAGGAATACACTGATTTAGGAACACAAGGTTATAGGATTATTTAAGCATTGACTTAAATGTATCTAGAACTATTTGTGTTCCTTATTTCGAATATAACGATTTATGGCAATACATAGATGAGGGGAAAAGAAATGAATCACGAAGAAAAAGCCTTAACATATTTCAGCAACAATTTCAACTGTGCTCAGTCTGTATTTGCTGCGTTTGCTCCGGATTTTGGTATAGATGAAGAGCTTGCGCTGAAACTTGCAACGGAGCTTGGCGGTGGTGCTAGATGTGGACAACTGTGCGGAGCTGTTTCGGGAGCACTGATGGTGCTGGGACTGAAGTACGGTAACAGCCATTCAGGAGACAAAGAAGAGATATCAAAAGCCAAAAGTGTTGCTGTAGAGTTTAATAAGCGTTTTTGCGAGCGCAACAATTCCGTTGTGTGCAAAGAAATATTGGGCTATGATCTTTCCGTTCCCGAGCAAAAGAAAGAAATACGAGAAAAGAATCTTTTTACGATTATATGTCCTAAAATGGTTGTGGATGCAACGGAAATTGTTGAACTACTGTTAGTAGAAGGGTGATTGAATTAAAAACATTTCATAATAATATTTTCACAGAAGCTATTGTAACAAATAGCTTTTTGTGGCATACTATATGAGCGCATGAGCATATAAGGATAATATGAGAGGGGCGAGACGATGGTTGATATATTTAAAGCCTTGGCAGAAGAAAGCAGACTTCGGATACTGGCACTCCTGACGCAGGATGAAATGTGTGTATGTGAAATTGAGGAATGCCTAAATATGACCCAGTCAAATGTTTCGCGGCATCTAACTGCGCTTAAACAGTGTGGAATACTTGACAGCTATAAGCATGCACAATGGGCATACTATAAAATTAGCGACAGCTTTAAGAACGATAACAAAGATTTATGGCTCTATCTTGAGCAAAAGCTAAAAGAATCGCCAAGTTATCAAGTAGATATTGAGGAATGTCAGAAGTGCAAACGCAAAGACTTATGCAATTCAAGAACTCCCTGTGAAGATAAATAATCACAATAACAAAATCTATAAAGTGTGGAGAATTATATTATGAGTAAAGAAAAAGCTTCGGGAATTGGCTTTTTTCAAAAGTATTTAACTGTTTGGGTAATACTTTGTATGGCGGTAGGCGTACTTATAGGCAAGTTTTTGCCAGGGGTCCCCGAATTTCTAAATAAGTTTGAGTATGCAAAGGTGTCAATTCCTGTCGCAATTCTAATTTGGGTTATGATATACCCAATGATGATGAAGGTGGATTTCCAGAGTATTAAAAACGTCGAGAAAAACCCGAAAGGCCTTTATGTTACATGGCTTGCCAACTGGGTAATTAAACCCTTTACTATGTATGCCATCGTTTCGTTTTTTCTCTATGTGATTTTCAAGAGCCTGATTCCCGCTGAGCTTGCCAAACAGTATCTCGCCGGCGCTATCCTGCTGGGGGCAGCACCATGCACAGCAATGGTGTTCGTGTGGAGCTTTTTAACTAAAGGAAATCCTGCTTATACGGTGGTGCAAGTAGCTACAAACGACCTCATAATTCTGTTTGCCTTTGTTCCAATCGTTAAGTTCCTGCTAGGCGTCAGCAATGTATCTGTTCCGTGGGATACCCTTATAATTTCTTTAGTACTTTTCGTCTTATACCT
>JASDTK010000266.1:0-1394 GCA_041891555.1 Oscillospiraceae bacterium | reverse complement strand
CGGGTGGTATTCTTACAAGACTTCTTGTAACGAAAAAGAAGGGACTTGAGTATTTTGAGAAGCAATTCCTACCAAAGTTCGATAATGTCACAATAGCTGGACTTCTGCTTACGCTTATATTAATTTTATCATTCCAGGGCGAAACTAACATCATTGAACAGGATTATCGACATATAAAGCGAATGACCAATCACATGTGCGGATTCAAACACTTCAAATCCGCCTGCGCCACCATTCAAGGCATTTAAGCCATGAATATGATCCGAAAGGGTCAGGCAAACACAAAATCAATATCGGATGAAATTGCATTGGTAAATGCAATCTTTTGTTTCGGCTAAAACAAGATTACAAAGCTACCGCTCTATTTTCATCTATTTTTTGCAACAGAACCAAAAACTTTATTATTAATAGCAATTCCTATTGCATCATACCAGTAACAATGTTACTATAACATTGTTACTGGTATGATGTTGTCATTTCAACTATAAATCCTCAGCGTAGCATTCGTTTTCTTGTAAGCAAAATAGTATGATAAACCATGGACATTAAGAAAAATTAAGAGGTGTTTATTATGAAAAGCTGCATGGGGCATATTCTGGAAGTTAATCTTTCCAACGGGACGATTGTAAAAGAGAAGGTGCCGGATGAGGTATATACGCACGTGCTGTCCGGAAAAGGCCTAGGCGTGTGGTATCTGCTAAAAAACATACCGGCGGATGCTGACCCTATGGGGCCGGAGAACATACTGGGCTTTGTGAGCGGCGCATTGACAGGAACAGGAGCGCCAATGTGCGGCCGTTGGATGGTCGTGACAAAATCACCACTTACAGGCGGCTGGGGCGACGCAAACTGCGGCGGCAATTTCTCCAACGCCATTAAGAGGTGCGGAGTAGATGCCATATTTTTTAAAGGCATCAGCGAAAAACCGGTGTTCTTCTATATGGACGAGAAAACCTGCGAGCTGAGAGATGCATCCTATTACTGGGGCATGGATGCCGTTGAAGCGGAAGAAAAGCTTATCGAGGATAATAAAAAGCAAAAAAAGCCCTCCGCAGCGGTAATCGGAACTGCTGGCGAGAAGCTATCTCTGATTTCAGGAATCTGCAATGATGGCGGACGTATTGCGGCGCGCTCTGGTGTCGGGGCCGTGATGGGCGTTAAAAAGCTCAAAGCTCTCGTCCTGAATGGCAGTCATACTGTCGGCTGCGTTGATAAGGACACATTAAAAGAGGCAACCAAGGAACTGGGAACCAGAATCAAGAAGGCGGCACCTCCTAATATGATGAAGGGCGCCATATTCGGCTATCTGGGAATGGTTCTTGGCAAACTGTCGACCAGTATGCCAATGGACGGCTCATCAAATGCGGGGCCTTTGAGTAAATGGGGAACCTCTG
>JASDTK010000265.1:0-1846 GCA_041891555.1 Oscillospiraceae bacterium | reverse complement strand
ATAAGATACAGGGTGAAGGATAAAAATACGCAGATAAAAATGTTTGAGGTCGGCAAAAGGTCAAAAGCCCGTGTCGCGGTCATTTATATCGGTGACATTGCGAACGATACCGTCATAAATGAAGTGCAAAAAAGGATTCAGAGTATTGACGTCGACGGAATCGGCGAATCGGGCGAGCTCCAGTCTTTTCTGCTGAACAGTAAGAAACAGTTGTTTCCCAATATGGGTCTGATAGAACGCTCGGATATGGCGTATCATTTACTTCTTGACGGAAAGGTCATTGTACTGGTCGACGGCAGCGGGCTGGTACTGACCGCTCCTAGAACCTTCAGCGAGTTTTTCTATTCCTGCGACGATAGGTATGACAATAAGTTCTTCGGGATGTTTATGCGATTTCTGCGGTATTCAGCCATAATAATTGCCTTTACGGGTTCAAGCCTGTATGTGGCGATATCATCGTTTCATACTGATGTTTTGCCGGGCGCGTATGCCATCGCTCTTGCTGAAATGCGCGTCAATGTGCCGTTTACCTCGCTGGTAGGAACCTTGATAATAGAGTTTATTATGGAGCTTCTCAGAGAATCCCTTCTGCGAGTTCCTAAGCAGATAGGTCCGGCAATCGGTATCGTAGGTGCGATAGTTATAGGACAGGCTGCTATTGCGGCGGGAATTTTCAGTCCGCTTTTGCTCATAATCGCGTCGGTTGCGCTGCTTTCCTCTTTTGTAATACCCGATAACTCTTTGCTGAACGCGTTTAGAATTTTGAAATTTATACTCCTGATTTTCACGGGTGCTATGGGTTTTTTTGGCTTTTCTCTGGTGCTGACCGTAGTTTTGGCCGAGCTAGTGTCACTCAACAGTTTCGGAGTGCCGTATCTTGCGCCCTGGGCGCCGTTCAATTTTTACGACTTTATCAGAACACTTATCACAAATTCCACAATTAACCCCAAACGCCCGAACTATTTGCGAACCAAGGACCAGACGAGAACCAATCAGCAGGAGTGGAAAGATTGATAACGCAGAACAGGTGGCGGACTTCACCGCTCGGTTTCCATTATTTTTCATCTGTTTCTAACTGATTTACGCATTATATATGCAAAAACTAAGGCCGGAGGTGTTTAAATGAAACACATTAAAAAAATTAAAATGCTGATAAGCTGCATCTTGGTATCAGCATTGTTATTGTTTCCGATTCAGGCATTCGCGCAGAGCGGAACTTATACCGTCGCGCCGGGCGACACGATGTGGAAGATTGCCGTCAGATATCAGATTGGCGTGAGCGAACTGATTTCGGCTAATCCGCAGATAAAAAGCCCCTCTCAGATTTATCCGGGGCAGAAGATCAATATTCCGAGCATAGACGACGTGAAAGCTCTGGAGCAGAAAGTCATCGATTTGGTCAATCAGCAGAGAGGCTATAACGGGCTTCCCGCGCTTAAAGCCAACTGGGAAATCTGCCGCGTGGCGCGCTACAAGTCGCAGGACATGATAAACAAGGGCTATTTCGCCCATCAGTCGCCAACCTATGGGTCACCGTTTAACATGATGGAGAGCTTTGGAATAAGGTTCTCGGCCGCGGGTGAAAACATTGCTTACGGACAAAGGACTCCGCAGGAGGTAATGTCGAGCTGGATGAATTCACCGGGCCATAGAAGCAATATTTTGAATGCGACCTATAATCAAATTGGAGTCGGCGTCGCAAAGACCTCGAGCGGAACCTTCTACTGGACGCAGATGTTTATTAAATATCCTTGAGAAGCGGCACAAGGTCAAAGTTTTTCCTCAAGCCAAACATTAACATCTTACAAATACTTCCGCCCGAAACGCATAGGAAAAGGGCCTGTAC